>CALBHZ010000170.1 GCA_937892815.1 uncultured archaeon
TTTTAATCCGTCCTATTTCTTTAACTACTTCCCTTCTCTTCAAGAAGAGCCTGAGGATATTCTCCATTAAGCTAAACGCTTTTTCCCTTTCTTCCTTCATACGATCACTCCAGCACTGGAGGTATGAATCCGGCCCTTAAAGCGTGATCCGCTAAAATGAAAGCTACTAACGATTCTACTATGGGAACTGCTCTATGAACTACGCATGGATCGTGCCTTCCCGGAACGACTATTTTCCCTTCTTTCATTTCTTTGAAGTTGACCGTTTTTTGCGGCTTAGCTATAGAGGAGGGAGGTTTAAAGGCTACTCTAACAACTATAGGCATGCCGTTAGATATTCCTCCTAGAATACCGCCGGCTCTGTTTGTTAAAGTTACGATTTCGCCGTTCTTTATAGCCATAGGATCGTTATTTTCCGATCCTCTCAACTTAGCTGAGAGGAATCCCGCTCCGAACTCTACCCCCTTAACGGCCGGGATAGAGAACAAGGCCCTAGCTAAGTCAGAATCTAGGGAGGAGAATACGGGCTCTCCTAAACCAACCGGTACGTTTAAGGCTATGCACTCAACTACCCCTCCTACGCTATCCCCCTCTTCCTTAGCTTTTAATATAGCCTCCTTCATCCTTCTAGCTGTCTCAGGATGAGGGCATCTCACATCGTTTTCATACCTCTTTCGAAGCTCTTCTATCGAGAGCTCGGGAGTCTTTATATCCGCTATTTCCCTTACATACCCGATAACTTCAACGTTTAAGGTATGTGAGAGGAGCTTAAGGGCTAACGCTCCGGCCATAACGAAGCCAACGGTTATCCTAGCCGAGAACCTTCCGCCCCCTCTAGGATCGTTATACCCTCCATACTTCATGTAAGCGGTGTAATCGGCATGACCGGGTCTTGCCCACCCCTTCTCGATAAGCTCGTAAGGCCTGCTATCTACGTCTACATTTCTAACCATCATGGCTAGCGGCGCTCCGGTCGTCCTTCCCTTATAAACTCCTGAAAGGATCTCTACTTTATCCGCCTCCCTTCTTGAGGTTGATATTTCGCTAGCAGGCCTTCTTAAATCGACTATCTTTTGTATGTCTCCTTCTGATAACGGAAGGCCTGCCGGAACTCCGTCGATAACTACTCCTACGACTTTACCGTGGCTTTCTCCAAAGCTAATCATTACTAGTCTTTGTCCCAGCAGATTTCCAACCATCTTACTTACCTCTTCCTTAAGGTTTCTACCTCTCTTATTATTTTCCTTATCCTCTTTACGTTAAGGTAGTTAGGCATGTAATCTGGATGGAGGTTGGCCGATATGGCCTTCTTAAAGGCCTTCCAAGTTAGGACCTTTGTCGCTACCCTCTTATTTAGATCGACTAGGAGAATTCTGTACCTCCTCACTAACTTCCTTATCTCCTTCTTAACCTTTACCCTTCCTATTCCAGTACACCTAGCCCAGTAATTGCCTTCGCTAAACGTTCTAGCTCTAGTTAAGGCTACTACGTAGATTAGGGATTTATTTCCTTCAATAGCGTACCAAAACTTGTCCCCCTTTATCGCATTTATTAGATTTTCAACGTCCCTACCGAGCTTCTTAAACTTCTTCCTTAAGCTCGATCTCCACTTCCTACCCATCTTATTTCAGCTCCAAGTTGAGAGAGGTCGTCAAAGAAGCTAGGGTAGGACTTACTAATGGATTCAGGATCGCTAATTAGACATTTAGCATTCAAGGAGAGGCAAGCTATAGTTAAAGCCATCACTATCCTGTGATCTCCCCATCCTCTCAAAACGCATTCCTTAGCCTCCTTAATAGGATGTACGATCAGCCCGTCTTCTTTCTCCTCTACTTTTGCTCCTAACTTCTTCAACTCAGACGATATAGCGGTTATTCTATCGCTTTCCTTAATTCTGGTATGCGCTACGCCGGTAATTTCTACGGGTGCTTTAGATTTAAGCCCTATTACCGCTACTACGGGTAGCAGATCCGGAGAGTTAGATAGATCGAATTTCCCTCCCGTGATGTCTTTAGTTCCTAAAACCCTTATCTCATCTTCCCTCTCTATTACCTTACCTCCAACTTCTCTAATAATTTCAACGATTTTAGAATCGGCTTGAGGAAGGCTTGGGTTTAGGCCTTTTATCGTCACATCTCCTTCAGTTAACAAAGCTCCAACTAAGAGAAAGGAAGCCGATGAGTAATCCCCAGGGACCTTAAATTTAGATGGGGAATATCCCAAGGCTTTAACGTGAAACTCTTCATATCCTCTCTTCCCAACTCTAGCATTAAAATGGCTCATGGTAGCTATAGTCATATCGACGTATGGTTTAGATACCAAGTCTTCAACTTCTATTAAAGTATCCTCCTTCGATACGGGAGATGAGAGGAGGAGAGCGCTTACGAATTGAGATGATAATTTACCGGAAATCTCCACCTTTCCCCCCTTTAACCTTCCTCCTCTGACTATTACAGGAGGCTTACCGTTTCCCCTCGCGCTTACAGCCCATCCCCCTAGAGCGTTAATAGCGTTTAGTAGAGGAGCTAAAGGCCTTCTTCTCAAGCCCTCATCTCCAGTTAAAACGGAGTATCCTCCTTTAGTTTGAGCTGAAAAAGCGGTTAGGAACCTTATGGTCGCGCCGGAAAGGCCGCACCATACTATATCGTTAGGAGCGTCTATTTCTCCGCCTTCAACTACCCACTTATTGTCCTCTTCAAGTAGATTAACGCCGTATAGCTTTAACGCGTTCTTCATTACGATTGAGTCGTCCGATAGGGATGGGTTTTCTATCTCACTTTCTCCATAAGCTAAGGAGCTCGCAATAAGAGCTCTCTGAGTATAGCTCTTACTTGCAGGAGCGATCACAGAGCCTTGGAGGGGTTTCTTATACTCGATTCGAACGTATTTCAATACTTGACCACTTCGCATCCTTTATTCGTAGGCCTCGTAATTATGACGTTATACCCTTTCCTCCTAGCTAAGCTTACTAACTCATCCTTTAGATCTTCGTTACATAAGATAGCTATAGCCGGTCCCGTACCCGTTACGCCAGCCGCTATAGCTCCTAGCTTCATCGCTTCGTAAGATAAGGACTGATCGATGTTTTGAGCGCTAGCTGTAAGCATGCCGTTAATTACCATCGCCTCATATATATCTCCGGATTCAATTATTTCCTTCAACTTTAGCCCGATAGGCTTAAAGACTTCGTAGGCCTCTACGTTTACCTTAGATTTAGGCAAAAGTTCGGAATAGGCTACAATTACCGAGATTTCCTCATCCGCTTCCATCTTCTTTATTATCTTCATTTCGTAATTATCGGTTAAGACTATGCCTCCGAAGAAGGAAGCACATGCGTCATCATAAGCTCCAGTTATGGAAACGCCTGCTTCTATAGATGCTTTACATGCGGTTCTAAGAAGGTCTTCGTCGCTTACCTCTAAACCCTCCAATACCGCTATGGCCTTCGTCAAAGCGGATGATAAAGCGCTCGAGCTTTTAAGCCCTCTAGATGGAGGAATTTCAGAATAAACCTCTACCCTATACTTCCCTTCTACGTTATAATCTTCCTTCATTTTCAAAATAACGGCCTTAATTAGTTCGTCGTTTATTACATTAGAGGAGTATTCTTTGCTTCTCTCAACAGTAACGGATAGAGGGAGGTCTATAGCCATGCTACATCCAAATCCAGAGGATATAGCGTTGAGTATCGAGATACCTGCGTGAGTTGTACATTTAACCTTCATGGCGTACAGCTCTCCTCATTACATCTCTAGGAGCTTTTAAACCGGTCCAAAACTCAAAGGCCTGCGCTGCTTGCTCTACCAATATATCTATTCCTGAAATATAGGCTATGCCGGGCTTTACCTTATCTAAGAAGGTACCGTTTAACGAATACGCCATGTCAACTACTATCGATCTACGGACCTTATCGATCACCGATTTCAGAAAGGAAGGATCGCCGTACATTCCCATTGGAGTCGCATTTACAAATACTTCGGGGTTAGAAACGTAATCGGCTTTTAAAGGCCTAACAGCTATCTCCACTCCTGAAAGCTTTCTCTCCAGCTCTTCCTTCAATTCTTCCGCTCTTTTCAAGGTCCTATTTAGTACGGTTATCTTCTTAAATCCCAATTCGTACAAGGCATATATACATGCCTTTGCGGCTCCGCCTGCCCCTAAAATCAAGGCGTTTTCAAACTCAGAAAGATGAGGTTCGAGGAGGAGCTTAAAGGCAGACCAGTCCGTATTCGTACCGATAAGCTTTCCTCCCTCTACCTTAACCGTATTTACAGCGCCTATTTTACTCGCTACAGGATCTACTTCATCGAGCAGAGGGATTATTGAGGGCTTATGCGGTATCGTTACGTTAAAGCCTCTACATATGTACCTAAAGCCTTTAACTACGTCCGTTAACCCTTCTTCCGGAACGTCGAACGCGATATAGACGGCGTTTATCCCTAGCTCCTTGAAGGCCGCGTTATGTATTCTAGGAGAGAGGCTTTTAGAAACAGGATGGCCAATTAAGCCGAAAAGAGATGTTCGCTCTTTCAAGCCTCCAAAACCTCTAAAATTTGTAAAGCCTCGTCTACGGTAGGTTGTCCAGGAGCGACGGCTTCTCCCGGTATAGAGGCGTAAATTAGCGGAGAGCCTAAAGCTAAAGATAGGAATCTCGTAAAGTTCCAAAGGCTTCCAGCGGAGAAGGCGATGATCTTATTAGGTTCGAAGAGCTTGTAAAGTTTAAGCAACTCTACCGCTTCTCTAAAGACTTTTGGATACGTAACGATCTTAGCTATATCTCCTAGTTTTAGACATTCCTTAACGTCTTCTACGATCGATCTTAGGGTTGGGGAATTGTTCATATAGTGTTTAGAGATTATTAGGTTAGTATCGATTTCCTCCTTAATTTCACTTATAGTACTTAACTCTATATCGACGAAGAGCGGCTTCATTTCCTTTAACCTCGAGAAAATCTTTCGGGCTTTTCCTATGTTATAGCTCTTATCAACTCCTCCTTCATCCGGTCTCCTATAAGTGATAATTAGCCTATTAGAAAGGGGAGATAGCCTTTCAAATAGATTATCTAGGTCTATTTCGTGGAGGTAGTCTAGCCTAGCTTCCGCAATTACCCTTTCGTCGTAAGAGCTTAAAACCCACTTAACCCTATTAACAAGTAGGTCTAAGCTCTTAGCCTTTATCGATACCGCGATCCTCCCCATTTCCCTACTTCTCTAATATGTATTCCTCAACGGCCATCCCAAAATGCCTACCTTTAGGCCCCGAAGGGATGTGAACTAACACTCTATCGCCCGGTTTTAAATCCGTCACCGAAATAGCTTCTCCCTTACTGGATACAAGCCTTATGGTTTCCGCGTACTGGAGAATAACCGTTCCCTCAACGTTATCCGCTCTTGCCTTAACTACAGCTAGCGGCCTTCTCTCTATCTTCGATCTTCCAACTACAGCCCTTCTAGTAGAACCATCCGAGGCCACTATGAGTACCTCATCTCCAGACGATACTTCGGATAGATACTTCGTTTTTCCATTCGGTAGCAATATGTAGTTGTGAACTCCTCCAGCGTTAACCCTAAAGGGCCTAGGAGCCGTAAACTCAGAACCTATCGTTTCTCCGTGTATTAAGAAGAGAAAGCCGCTAAACGAACCTACCAGCATTCCCTCTCCTACCTCAAGCATGTTGGACGTATCTACACAGACTCTTTCCCCCATTCCCACTACCTTTACATCAACTACCTCGGCTTCCTTAAGCTCTAGCTTAGGAGGCTTCAATAGAATGTCTGTATACGAGAAGAGCTCTTCTACCGATT
Organism: uncultured archaeon; assembly: GCA_937892815.1. Lineage (GTDB taxonomy): Archaea > Thermoproteota > Nitrososphaeria > Conexivisphaerales > CALBHZ01 > CALBHZ01. The sequence goes on from CALBHZ010000170.1 coordinate 5,805, forward strand.
TAGGGCTTATTATTATGCCATCTACGCCTTTTTCGAGAACGCCAACTAGCGTTTTGGCGTCCTCTACGTTTTTCGCCTCAACATACAGCTTTACGTCGGTCCCTTCAAGCATCGCTATAATGTTTTCTAGAGGGATTATTCTCCAATCCCTAGTTTTAATTAAATAACCGTAAGGCCTTTCTCTAGCTATGGCTTCTACGTCTTCTTTCTTTTCTATCTCCACTTCTACTATACCTCCCTTTCCAATCTTAACATCCGCACCTTCAAAATCTCCATAAATCTTCACCTTACTACGTATATCTTTAGGAAGGGCCTCCGGCCTTATCATTAAATCCCTTATGCCTAGTGAAAGAGCTGCTTGAATTACGGGTAAGTTTACTTCATCTTGTTTGAGTATAACTACTTTGCTTTTCACCCTTTAACACCTCTAAAGCTTCTTCAACGCTCCAGTTTTCGTAAACTATCTTGCCTAAAGCCTTTAAGATCAGTACTGGATTATCGTGTTGGAAAACATTCCTTCCAAAGGTCACTCCCTTAGCTCCAGCTTCTATAGCCCCTTTCGCCATCTCTAAGAGCTCCCTATCCGTGCTTACCTTGGGACCTCCGGCTATAACTACGGGTACTGGACAGGCTTTAACTACTTGTTTAAAGCTATCTGGATCGCCGGTATACGAAGTTTTAACGACGTCGGCTCCAAGCTCAGCTCCTACTCTAACTACATGGGCTAAGACGGCTGGATCGTTCGGGTTTTTGATGAACTCTCCCCTAGGATACATCATGGCTAGGAAGGGCATTCCCCATTCATCTGAGCTATCGGACAGATAGCCTAAAGTAGCTAGCATTTCCGGTTCTTCCTTAGCTCCTATGTTAATGTGGACGGAAACCCCGTCGGCTCCGAGCCTTATAGCCTCCTCAACTACAGCAATTTGTACCTTATAGTTTGGAGATGGGCCTAGAACGGTGCTTGCCGTAGCGTGCATTATAATGCCTAGGCTTGGAGGCCTTTTTAGACCTTTAATCATTCCCTTATGTAGGATAACGGCAGAGGCCCCGCCTTCATCCACTTTATTTACTATATCGTTGATATCGGTTAAGCCTTTAATTGGACCGCTCGTTACTCCGTGATCCATAGGTACGCACAACATCCTTCCGTTTTTAAATAGCCTAGATAACCTGACTTCCTTACCCATTACCATTTCTCTCTACACCTCCCAATACCCTAACTTATACATAAGTTCAGCGGTAAGTATAGCGTTTCCAGCAGCTCCTCTTATCGTATTATGGCTTATTAAGGTAAATCTCAATGAATAATCGTCGATACCTTTCCTTATCCTTCCTACTACCGTGCTCATTCCATTCCCTGCGTTTCTATCCTTCCTAGGTTGAGGTCTGTCGTCTTCCTCTCTAACTACTATTGGATTTTCAGGAGCCGTAGGGAGTTTTAGCTCTTGAGGCTTGCCTTTAAAGCTCCTCAAGACCTCTTTAGCGTCCTCGGGCTTGATCGGCCTCTCAGTCTCAATATACACGCTCTCTAGATGTCCATCTAAAACCGGTACCCTATGACACATAGCGGCTATCATAATATTGGCTGGCTTTACCTTTCCATTTTCCAAAGTACCTAGCATTTTCAAGCTTTCAACAACCACTTTCTCCTCCTCCTTTTTGATATAAGGGATAACGTTATCTATTATAAGTAAGCTGGATACTCCGGGATAACCCGCTCCGCTAACGGCTTGAAGAGTGGCTACTATTACCTTCTTAAGCTTAAATTCATCGTGTAAAGGCTTTAAAGCCATAACTAAACCAGCTGCCGTACAGTTAGGACCTGTAACTATAAAGCCCTTCCATCCTCTACGTTTCCTCTGTTCCCTCAATAGCTCTAGATGATCCGGGTTTACCTCGGGTATGATGAGCGGGACGTCTGGCTCCATCCTGTAGGCGCTGGCATCGCTTATTACCCTATGTATAGCGGCGTACTTAGCTTCAAGCTCCCTAGCTACCTCGCTAGGGAGGCAGCTAAAGAATAGATCTGCTTTCTGTCTTTCCGGTTCAGCAGGCTCTACCTGTTTCCTCATTAACTCCTTAGGAGGTTCGTATTCCCCTACCCATTCCACAGCCTCCTCGTATAGCTTGCCGGCGGATTTACCTCCTATGAATACTTTAGGTTTAAACCAAGGATGTTCCGCCAATAACTTAACGTACTGTTGTCCCACCATTCCGGTTACCCCTATTATACCTACTTCAAACATCACCTCTTCACCTCCTCTATACCGAGGGACTCCTTTATTAACTTCAACGCTCTATCTACATCTTTCTTAGCGAGGTAGAGCTTAATACTGCTCGCTATAGTCGTAAGACCGTATATGTTGATTCCAGCTCTTCCGAGAGGTTCCGTTATCTTTTGGATATATCCAGGAGCCATTTCTAGAGCCTTTCCCTTCACCGTTACTTCAGCTAAGTTATCAAAATAGCTGGTAGCCTTTCCAATTCCCCCTTTCACCGCCATTTCATGTACTTTATCGTACACGTCCTTTCCTCCCTCTACGTAGGCTATTATCGCTCTATCGTCCATCGATATCGATTTCAATAACCCATTCGCTTTCTTAATAGCTTCAGCTAAACAAGTTAAAGCGCCATTCGATGCCAACCCCTTTCCAACAACGGTTATCATCGATATATCTGGGTCCGTTACCTCGACCTTAAGTAAAGGAGCCGTTCCCTCTATTATGGTTCCTCCCTCTATGTCTAAGGATAGGCTCGTTATCCTAAGCTTCACCCCCTCATCTAAGTACTTAAATGCCTTAGCATGTATCAGCTTCGATCCGCTTAAACTCAAAAGTAGAGCTTCCTCCATATCCAGCTCTTCTAAAATTTCGGCTCCCTTCGCTCTTTTAGGATCTGCTGAGAAGGCCGCTCCTACGTCCTTAACTAAGACGACCTCCTTGGCCTTTAAAGCGCTTCCCAATACAGCGGCCGTTGTATCGCTTCCTCCCCTCCCTAAAGTCTGTATCTTCCCCTCTTTGTTTTTAGCTACAAAGCCGCAGATAACTGGAATGTAGCCTTTTTTCAACAAAGGTAGTATATATTTTCTAACTCTCTCCGTCGTCTCCTTCATATCTACTTCAGCATCTAGGTATTTTCCGTAACTGATTATAGGCCAGCTTTCTTGATCTGGATCTATAAAGGTCGTTTTAAGTCCTAGGCCGCTTAAGGTAGCCGCCATGAGCCTCGCGCTTGTTCTTTCACCCATAGATAGGATTTCAGCTAGCAATTCATCCGGTACGTTTGGATTTGTAGCTTTCGTCGTAGTTAGAAGTTGATCGGTTACTCCTTTCATCGCTGAAACGACGACCACGAGTGAGAAGCCTCTGTCATATGCTTTCTTCAGCATTTCAGCTGCCTTCTTCGCGTTTTGGCCATTTGTGAGAACGCTTCCACCGAATTTAACAACTAGAATAGGATTAGACGAGGAGGATTTTTCATCCTCTATAAACGCGGTCACCTCTGAAAATTAACTCCCCTCCGTTCACCTCCTATCCCTCCTCGCATCTACTTCTCTTACATGCTTATTTAAGCATATCGCACATGTGTTATCAGAAAAAGGAATAAAGTTTTAACTTAAGAATATGATTCGTACCTTTCACTACGAAAAGTAGAATTTAATTACGCAGTTGCGTAGAGGCTAAAGGGGAAATTCTTTATATTATAGAGTTCTTTTTCGAAAGGAGGCTTTGTTAAAAGAGAGGATAGAGGAATACAAAAGAGGAGGAGAGAAGATCGAAGCCTTGAAGAGCTTAATTTGGAGGCTCGCGGAGGAATTAGGGCATATAAAGATCATGAACTTTTGCGGTACCCACGAATGGACCGTTGTTCACTACGGCATTAGGAGCCTAATGCCAGATAACGTAGAGCTAATAGCCGGTCCAGGATGTCCGGTATGTATAACGCCATCTTACGCCATCGAGAAGGCTATAGAGCTTAGCCTAGAGGGGGTAAAGGTATACACTTACGGAGATGCATATAGATTGCCTTCTTTGAAGCCGGTTAAGGGAGTTAGAAGCCTTTTTGAAGCCAAGGCGAGTGGAGGGAAGGTGGATGTAGTATATAGCTTTTTAGATGCTGTAAAGGAAGCGAGGAATGAAAGAGGAGAAAAGCTGTTTTTTGGAATTGGATTTGAAACTACGGCTCCTTCATACGCCCTATCCTTTTGTAAAGGTATAGTTCCGGAGGATTTTTACTTCCTATCGGTTCTAAGGTTAACGCCTCCAGCGGCCGATTACGCTTTAAGCAAAGTTGGTAAGGTATCTGGAATTATAGCACCTGGACACGTTTCAACTATAACCGGAGCGAAACCTTGGAGGGAAATTGCTCGTAACCATTCAATGCCTGTCGTTATATCGGGATTTGAGCCCTTAGATGTTTTGATTTCTATAGCTACGATATTAAAGATGATAAAGGAAGGGAAAAGCGGTTTAGTAATAGAGTACAGGAGAGCGGTCAGAGAAGACGGAAATAAGCTCGCTAGAACGTATATCGAAAAGGTATTCGAGGTATCCGATGCAGCTTGGAGGGGGATAGGAATTATACCTAGCAGCGGTCTTGAATTAACGATGAAGTTCTCTGAGTACGATGCTTACAAGCGCTTTTCAATTAAAAAGCCTGAAGCTAAAGAATGGGTTAGCGATTTGCCCAAAGGTTGCAAATGTGCTGAAATTACCCTAGGATTGGCAAAACCGGTCGATTGTCCATACTATTTAAAAAGCTGTACTCCGGATAGGCCGATAGGTCCTTGCATGGTATCATCGGAAGGTACCTGCGCTATTTGGGCTAGGTTTGGAGGAGGTGGATTGGCAGAGGAAATAGCTAAGGAGGTGGGCGTAGCTTAATGTGCTGGGCTATACCGGGAAAGGTGGTTGAAGTGAAAGGGTTTTTGGCTAAGGTAGATTTTGAAGGAAGCGTAAAAGAGGTGATACTCGCGGTTGATGGTGTAAAGGAAGGCGATATCGTAATGGTTCACGCAGGAGTAGCTATAACTAAGATGTCTGAAGAAGAATGGGAAGAAGAACAGAGGTTTTTAAGAGAGCTATTGGAGGGGAGATCGTGAAGGTTTTACTATCTCATGGAGGAGGAGGGAGGGAGACATCCGAGCTATTAAATAGGCTTATATTTTCAAGGCTTCCAATAGATCTTAAGAGAACTGAAGGAGGGATAGGGATAGATAGGCCTGATGATGGAGCTGCATTGAAAATGGAGGAGGGCTACGTGATTATCTCGATCGATTCCTACACCGTTAAACCCCTATTTTTCCCCGGAGGAGATATAGGAAAGCTAGCGGCATGTGGAAGTATTAATGACGTATTGATGATGGGAGGTAGGCCTATAGGGATCGTAGACGCCGTAGTTGTAGAAGAAGGGCTCGATATGAGCATTTTAGAAAAGGTGATGTCGAGTTTTTTGAAGGTGGTAAACGATGAGAACGTTCCCTTAATTGGAGGAGATTTAAAGGTTATGCCCAAGGGAGATGTAGATAGCATTATTGTAACTACCGCTTGCTTGGGTATAACAAAGACGCCTATCGTAGATGACGGTATAAAGATCGGAGATAAGATAATAGTATCGGGAACTATCGGTGATCATGGAGCTACTATAATGGCTTTACAGAGAGGAATAGATGTTAAGGAGACCGGGTTGAAAAGCGATGTTAAAGCCTTAACGGATTTAATGGAGCCATTATTGAAGGAATACGGAAAGTATATCCACGCTGCAAGGGATCCTACTAGAGGAGGCATAGCGATGGCCTTGAACGATTGGAGCAAGGTAAGCGGATCTGTAATAGTGATTTACGAGGAAAAGCTACCCATTAGAGAAGAAGTTAAAGCTTATTCGGATATGTTAGGGGTAGATGTTCTTCAACTCGCTAATGAGGGGCTAGCGCTTTTAGCCGTCGATAGTGCAGTAGCTGACGATGTAGTGGAGTTCATGCATAGCTTAGGATATGAGAAAGCGAACGTAATTGGCGAGGTAAGGGAAGGAAGGTTAAAGGGCTTCGTGTTACTGAAGACGAGCATAGGAGGTTTTAGGATAGTAGAAGCGCCGATCGGAAGTATCGTTCCTAGGATCTGTTAGCCCTCGCTATTATCTCCGCTACTAGCTTAGATATCCTTCTCCAGTACCCGGAGTTGCTTCTTTTGAGAGGAGCTTTTGATAGAAGCGGGTCGAAAGGAAGCTCAGCTACGATCTCCATCCCTCTCTCCCTCATTACCTTTTTATACTCCTTGCCAAATAGGTATATCTTCCTTCCATCTATTTTAAGCCAACACATATTTAGAATAACTCCTTCGGGATTATGTCCTTCGTCCTTAAATAAAGAGTAAGCTCGATGAACGACCGAAATACTATGTAAAGACGGCAAGCTTACGAGATACAGGGAAGCAGTCTTAAAAGCTCTAATACACGCTAAATGCTCATCTCCCGTACCTGGAGGAAGATCGACTATTAAGTAATCTATGTCCCCCCAATCTAAAAGCCATGTAAGATCTTGTACCATTCCATATTTTTCCTTACCTTTAATAGGCAAGGGAGAATCCTTAAAGATATATCCCAAGCTAAATAGCTTAACTCCTTGAGGAGATAAAAAGGGCTTTAAGCCCTCTCTAGTGGCTTCTGGTCTTCCAGAGGAGGGAAACAGTATATGTTGGGTAGGGCCGTGAAGATCTAGATCTAATAGCCCTACCTCGTGTCCTCTTCTCTTAAGTTCTATAGCGGTAGATGCTGAAACGAGGCTTTTCCCTACTCCTCCTTTACCGCTAGCGAAAATAACTATCTTCACTCTTCTACCACCACCGATAGTAGCTTAGCTGTATTTCCGGATTTTATTTCAAAATCTCTACTACCGCATTTAGGACATTTTAGGATTGCGTGAGCTAAGTAAGGTAGAAAATGGAAAGGAGTAGTAGGCTCTCCTTCATCTATGATTTGATAGGGTTCGAGCTCCTTAGCCATCCTCTTAGCTACTTCCTTCCACTTCCATTCTAAACCACAAGAATTGCATTTGAAAGACGTTTCCTCAACGTTGATCGTGAAGGTTAAGCGATCCATCCCTCTTTCCTTAGCTAAGACATTAAGCGCTTCTTTCAACACGTCTACTTCTATCTCCATTAGCTCTCCGATGGATACTTTAGCGTGGAGAGGGGTTCTTCCGCTAGATACCTCTTCTATTTTAGAGATTAAGGCCTCTGCTAAACTCCACTCATGCATTTCTTCTCAACTCAACGCCGTTCCTTAAGGGTTATTCCTCCTCTTGCTATTTTGTCGGGAGGAAGCTCGTGCAAAACTACCATGACTTTATCGGGATCGACTTCTAAGCTTTCTGATATGGCCTTAGTTACGTTCTTAATTAAATTCTTTAGCTTTTCCTCGGATCTTCCCTCTAAAAGGTAGATATGTACGATCGGCAAGCTATTTCACCTAAGCCTCTTATTATTTTGAACATATAAAGCTATTGAGATGTTAAGGAGAGCAGAGATAGGCTATATGAGGAAGTTCGTCGATGATGAGGTTAAGGCCTAATTTAACGCCATCAGGAGAACCTGGAAGACATACGATCACCTTTCCGTTTGCGATGCCCAGCATAGAGCTCGATAATAGAGCTGGAGCTCCTATCTCCTTGTAGCCTTCAATTCTAAAGGCCTCTCCAAATCCGGGAAGCTCCTTATCCAGTAATGGCGATACGGCCTTTATAGTTACGTCGGTCTTAGAAGGACCCGTACCGCCTGAAATTACTATGACATCTACTTTTGGATCGTCCATAGCCTGTAAGACCTTTCTCCTTATCTTTACTATATCATCCGGTACTAACCACCTCCCTACAACTTTATGATCTTTAGACATAACGATCTTCTTCGCTATTTCCCCGCTTTCATCTCTCTTTTCAGAAGAGTGGAATCTCGACGTACTAACCGTAATGATAGCGAAGTTTAAGCGCTTTTTAAATTCGGCCGCTTTAGCTCTATGTTCTTCATAAGACATGGATTAACGTAGTAACGTAGAAGCTTAATAACTTTTTAGAAACGTATTTTAGCTAATGAGGTGAGCGAAAAGCGGTTTGAAGGCCGCGAGGATAAAGGTAATGGGCGTAGTTCAAGGAGTTGGATTTAGACCCTTTATCTACAGATTAGCTACCTCGATGAACTTGAAGGGCTACGTAAAGAACATATCTGGTAGCGCTGTTGAAATATGGGTAGAGGGCGGAGATATCGAGCTATTTGTAAGTAGAATGGAAAAGGAAAAACCCGCTCCAGCTATTATCGAGAAAGTGTTCGTGGATTATGTAAGACCACGAGGATACACCTCCTTCAAGATCTTAACTAGCGACGTATCCGAGCACTTAGAGAGCGTTATCCCTCCAGATCTATCGATCTGCGATGAATGTTTAAAGGAAGTCCTGAATCCGAAAGATAGGAGGTATAGATATGCCTTCAATAGCTGCGCTTACTGTGGACCTAGATTCAGCATGATGTACAGAGCTCCTTACGATAGGGATAATACCGCTATGGTAGATTTCCCCCTATGTCCAAAATGTACGGAGGAGTATGAAGATCCGGGAAATGTTAGGAGGTTTCATGCTCAGGGAATAAGCTGTCCGACATGTGGTCCTTCTCTATGGCTCGTTGATAACTCTAGAAGTAAGGTAGATGTTAAAGATCCCATAGACGAAGCCGCTAAGCTAATTAGAGAAGGTAAGATCGTAGCGATAAAGGGAATTGGAGGCTTTCATATAGCGGCCGATGCTTATGACGATGACGTCGTTCTCGAGCTAAGGAAGAGGAAGAAGAGGCCGGAAAAGCCATTTGCGGTTATGGCTCTAAATCTGAAAGTAATCGAAGAGTTCGCTTTACTAAACGAAGATGCGGAGAAGCTGTTGATCTCTAAGGAAAGGCCTATCGTACTTTTGGAAGAAAGGAAGGGCGTTCTAAGCAAGTACATCGCTCCGGGTCTTAGACATATCGGGGCCTTCTTACCCTACACCGCGTTGCATTACATGATCTTAGAGAAGCTTAGAGTAGCTGTAATGACGAGCGGAAACCCCATAGGAAAGCCTATGGTCATTAAAAATGAGGATGCTCTTAAAGAGCTTAGGGATATCGTTGATTTCTTCTTATTGCATAATAGGGAGATCGTTAATAGAGTAGATGATAGCGTTGTTAGGCTCAGTGAACATGGGCCTCTATTTCTCAGGAGAGGTAGAGGATATGCTCCCTCTTGGCTTAAGTTAAAGAGGCCCTTGAGAAGGAAGGTGATAGCATTCGGAGCTGAGATTCAAAACGCCGGAGCTTTAGGGTTTGGAGACAAGATAGTTTTAACACAGTACATAGGAGATGTCGACGATGCAACTAACTTAGAGGAGCTAGATAGGTACCTCAAGGTCTTAATGGATAATTATAGGATACGAGCAGAAGAATGCGTTATCGCCGTAGATCTACATCCAGGGTATGCGAGCGGAAAGCTCGCTGAACTCTGGGCACGGGAAAAGGGTCTTGAGATCGTTAAAGTTCAGCATCATTGGGCCCATCTTTTATCGGTTTTAGCTGAACATGGAGAAGAGGAGGGAATAGGGGTAGCCATAGATGGGCTAGGCTACGGTTCGGATGGAAATCTATGGGGAGGGGAAGTTTTGGAATTTAATTTAAAGGGATTTAGAAGAATAGGGCATCTTCAGGAACATTTAACTCCTGGAGGAGATAGGGATACGATATTTCCGTTTAGAATGGCGTACTCTATGGCCTATACCGAGTTAGGAGAGGACGCGTTTAGAGAGCTGGAGAAGATCGGTTTAAGAGAAGATCTTTTCGAGTATGGAAGAAGAGAGTTAGAGCTATTGAAGTTAGAGCTAAGGGAAGGTAGAGGTCTTAAGACGAGCAGTTTAGGGAGGGCGTTAGATGCCGCATCCTCGATTTTAGGCATATGCAATTACAGAAGCTACGACGGAGAACCCGCTATTAAGCTCGAAGCTGTAGCGGTAGATAAAGGGATAAGGTTTAAACCTCAAGTAGATAAGGGAAACGTTTTACTAACGGGCAAGCTCTTAGTCGAGTTAATAGAAGGCGTTAAGGAAGGAAAGAGTAGGGAAGGGCTCGCTTACGCTTACCTATATGCGATAGGTAGAGGTCTAGGCGAGATCCTATTAAATGAAGGCGTGAAAGACGTAGTTTACGTTTCTGGGGGAGCTGCCGTTAATGAGATCATAAGGAAGGGGATGAAAGACGTATTGGGAAAGGTGGTAATTGAACTGCCTAGATATTCCCCTCCAGGAGATGGAGGGATAGCCGTGGGACAGGTAGTGGCTGCCGATAGCTTGACGTCTTAACGCTACTCAGTAGCTGTAAGAACCCTAACGTACTTTATAGGAATCTTAACGTAAACACTTTCTCCTGCCTTAAACGTAAATTGCGGATCGGACTTGGAACGGAGGCACTGCACTTCTAACCCTTCTATCTCTACCCTTATTTTGTACATTACGTCTTCCTCAATAACGTCTTTAATAACGCCCTTAAACAAGTTGAACTTCCCCTTAAAGCCCAGCTCTCCTTTAGTTAACACTATCTTCTCCGGCGGTATAGATACTCCGATTATAGCTCCGCCATCGTAGGGCACTAGAAGTCTTAGCTTGCCGCACTTCACCTCGGCTAGACCTTCGTGTACTAGCTTGAAGCCGTTACAGCTTAAGACGTTTGGATTTCCGAGGACTTCCCTCACAGCTGGATCGGCATTATTGTAAAGAACTTCATCGAAAGTCCCTACGCACTCTATTCTTCCCTTAACCATAACCGCTACCCTATCAGCGAGCTCCTCCGCTTCAATTAAGTCGTGTGTTACGAATATCGTCGTTAAGTTCAGCTTCCTCTGGAGCATTTTCAACTCCATTCTCAAGCGCTTCCTCAAAGAGGTATCTAAGTTGTTAAACGGCTCGTCCATCAGTAAGACCTTCGGTTCTAAAACTATAGCCCTCGCTATAGCTACCCTCTGCTGCTCTCCTCCGCTTAACTTCAGTGGATACCTATCTGCTAAATGCTTAATGTTTAACATTTCCATGACGTTATCGACCCTTTCGAAGATCTCGGCCTCGCTTAACCCCCTCATCTTAAGGCCGAAGGCTATGTTTTCCCTAACGTTTAAGTGGTTGAAGAGAGCTAGATCTTGAGGTACGTAACCTATGTTCCTTTCATGAGGCTTAAGGTTATCGACAGGAGCTCCATCGAAAAGTATGGAGCCTTCGTACTCTGTTAAGCCCGCTACAGCATTTAAAAGCGTAGTTTTGCCTGCTCCTGATGGACCGAGGATTACCATTAGCTCTCTATCGTTGACCTCTAAGCTTACGCGGTTTAAAGCGTAATTCGAGATATCATGGATTTCTATCTTAGGCATTACTTCAAATACCCCCTTTCCTTAAGCATCTTAACCTCAATCTTCTCGAAGATCATTTGAAAAGCGTAGTTTGAAGCCGCTAATATCAGTATCACGGCGAGTATTATATCTACCCTCAATATCGTTTGCGCCTCCATAGCTAGTAGACCTAGACCCGACGACATAGCTACCATCTCCACTACGAAACACGATCTCCAGGCCATCCCAGCTTCTACCTTAAGGCCGGAAAGTATAGATGGAAGAGCTTGAGGAAGGAAGACGTGGAATATCAGTTTAAAGCCGTGAGCTCCTAACGTTTGAGCGACTCTTACAACGCTCGGGCTTAAGCTTCTAACGCTAGTTAACGTAATGTAGATCATCGGTACGAAGCTACACATGAAAATAACCGCTATCGGTAGCCCTTCGTTTAAACCGATCCATATGATGAAAAGAGGTATCCACGCAACGGCCGGCACCGCATACAACAGCGTGACTATTGGAAAGAACGTTCTATAGCTGAGCTCATGGTACGCTATCACCAAGCCTAACAATATGCCTAACCCCGAGCCTAAGCTTAAGCCTATTAAAACTCTCGTTAAGGTCGCTAGGTAATTCGATCCAAGCTCACCAGTTATAGCTAGGCTGTAGAGCGCTCTCAAGGTTTCGCTAAAGGGAGGAAAGAGGTATTTAGGCGCTATGCTGAGCTGGCCAGCCAGCTCCCATAATATAAAGAAGGTTGCTACGGATATTAGTTCAATTCTTAGGTATTTACTGTATAGTCTCATGATCAGCCCTTTAACTTCGATAATAACGTAGCGTTAACGAAATTGCTTACGTTTATAGGTTTTTCAAGTGCACCGTACTTAACCATTAAATTCACGTATCTATCAATTAGAGTTACGTTTATAGCGTTTTGATAATCGAGCCATTTCATCGACTCACGTGCATCTTCAACGCTTATGCCAAGCCTGTTGGCCACTATAGCCGCTGCTTCTTGAGGATCCTCTTCAATGAACCTCGTTGCCCTTATTGTGACCTTAATTAGCTTGGCAACGATTTCAGGATGTTCTTCGATAAGCTCCCTTTTCACTAAGAGGAAGCTTCCAGGCATGGTAGGCCATAGGTCTTGACTCCTTACTAAGACCGTGCAGTTACCGCGTCTTACGGCTAAGGTAACGTAGTGTTCAGGCATAGCTGCGGCGTCTATTTGACCCGTTATTAAGGCGTTTAACATCGCTGGAGGCTTCATCTTCATCATCTTCCCAACGCTCAAATTGTAGCGTTCAATAGCCATCTTCAGTACTAGGTAACAAGGACTGCCTTTTCCAGGGCAAGCTACGATACCACCATTGAGTTGGCGGATATCGGTTAGCCCGGGCCTTCCAACGATAGCATAGCCATAAAGGTGAGTTTGAGCTACGATCGTTATAGGTACACCTCTAGCGTAAGCCATGATCGATGGGCTTAAACAGGCCCATGCAACATCGATATCTCCTCTAGTTAAAGCCTGTCTCTTATACACATCTCCGAGCCCACGAGACCTCTCTACATCTCGTATGCCGTCTTCTGCTTGAAA
>CALBHZ010000171.1 GCA_937892815.1 uncultured archaeon
CGGAGATGTGTATAAGAGACAGGTTCTTAAGGAACTCCGTGGTATTCCTGAGGTGAAGGAGGCATATAGGGTGTATGGTGTATACGATACGGTTGTAAAGGTCGAAGCTCCATCGGCAGAGAAATTAAAGGAGATAATAACGTGGAAGATAAGGAGACTGCAGAAGGTTAGATCTACGTTAACTATGCTCGCAGTAGAGTAATCCATCTCATTTTATCCGTAGAATCACACTTGTTTGAAAAAGTTAAAAAAGCAGCTAATTTAATATGTCGATAAGAGGGCGGGGGTACCCAAGCCCGGACTAAGGGGGCGGGGCTCTTTAAAGAGCGCCCAGACTTAAGATCCTGGGCTTGGGTGAAGAGATCCGCTGGCGTAGGCCTTCGTGGGTTCAAATCCCACCCCCCGCACCATTTTTAAATCTCAAAAGTCAAATCTCAGATTTTGGTCTTTAAAAATTAATTCTGATAGCTGTTTTGATGAGAGAATTACTGTTTGAATACGTCAAGACACTTAATTACATAAATGAGTTAAGAACTAAGCTGAATAAGGAGATACGTAAAAAACTCATGGAGGAGGTAGTTAACAATAAGTGTAGCATTAATGATTTTATTGTTAACCTTTATGAACTCGCAGATTCTCCTGAAGATAAAAGGATGAAAAGGATAATTATGAACATGGTCAAAAGAGAGTTGCGTGAAATCAAAAAGAAAACGGCTTATAAACAATCAAAATTAGATAGCTTTATCCGAGACTTTCAATAAAGAAAGGAGGTTTTATTATGCGGCGGCCGGGATTTGAACCCGGGTTACCAGCGTGGCAGGCTGATGTCCTAGACCAAGCTAGACGACCGCCGCCGTTTTATAGGTTCGTTCAACCCCTTTTAATTACTTTTCGTCCTCTTCCTAAGCTTATTTATTATTTCAACCGCTTTATCATACGTCACTTGACCGGATTTAATTAACTCATTCACTACTTCATCTACTTCATTGAGTTTAGCTCCGGCCATTATAGCTAAGTTCCTCGCATGTAGCTTCATATGTCCCCTCTGAATTCCCTCTGTTACCAGTGCCCTTAAAGCTGCTACATTTTGAGCTAGTCCGACTGCAGCCATTACTTCAGCAAGCTCTTGCGCGCTTTTAACGCCTAGTATTTTGAGAGCTAATTTAGCGATTGGATTTGTTTTAGTCGCTCCACCAACTATGCCTACGGCCAATGGCAATTCTATGCTTCCAACTAAATTTCCGTTAGTGTCTTTAGCGAATTTAGTTAAAGACGAATATCTCCCATTTCTCGCAGCGTACGCATGAGCCCCTGCTTCAATAGCTCTAGTATCGTTACCAGTTGCTAAGGCTACGGCAATAATTCCATTCATAATGCCCTTATTGTGAGTAGTGCATCTATAGATATCAGCTTCTGCAAATGCATAGGCATCTAATATTCCATCTACTACTTCTTCCCCTCCCAATTCCTCTTTATCAAATACAGCCCATGCTCTAACCAGCCTTTCTGTAGCAAGATTGGAGAGGATCCTCAATCTAACCGTACCTCCTGTAACATCTTCTACTAAGGGAGCGATCCTTTCAACCATCGTATTTACGGTATTAGCGCCCATCGCATCTTTACAATCGACATAGATTTCAACAATTAACATATCGCCTCTTTTAGTATTTTCTAACACTCTGTACGAGAGGTCAAAGGCGCCTCCTCCCAACTTTATAAGGGTGGGGTTCGTCGAATTCGCGATTTCTAACAACTTATCCCTAATTGAAAGAACGCGTTGGCCAGCGGCATATGGATCTTTAACTCTAACGACCTGAATTTGTCCTCTCATTACGGATTTTGAAGCATATGCTCTAAATCCGCCTTTAACCCTCGCTATCTTAGCTGCCTTACTTGCAGCGGCCACAACGGAAGGCTCTTCTATAGCCATTGGAACGAGGTAATCCTTATTGTTTATCAAAAAGTTAGCAGCTATTCCTAATGGAAGTTGTATGGAACCTATTACGTTCTCTATCATACGATCTGCTACCTCTAGCGTAAGACCGTGCATGGAGAGAAGGAGCCTCGCCTCATCATCCGTTAATCCTGCGAAATCCTTGACGATTTTTACTCTCTCTTCTGGGCCTAACTTATAAAATCCTGGTATAGCGGATGTTTTCATCATCTCTTAAGAATCGACGTTCTATTTAATAAAGTTGCGTCGGAATGCTTAAAAGCTCCTTTCTCCCTACTCTAATCGAGCGGGCCGGTGGTGTAGCCTGGTCTAGCACACCGCCCTGACGCGGCGGTGATCCCAGGTTCGAATCCTGGCCGGCCCATTAAATGTAAAAACTTTCTTTAGAATTCTCTAATAGAAAGTAATGGACCGGGCGGGACTCGAACCCGCGACCTCCCGCGTGCAAGGCGGGCATTCTACCACTGAACTACCGGCCCATTACTCTTATCCCTTTACCCTTACTATTTTAGTTTTGCCGAGTACTTTCCAGTACTCAACTTCTACTCCAGGTTTTATCTTATCTTTAATATCCTCTTCTATACTTTCAGCCTCAAACGTTTCAAACGTCTGAAGATCCATGATCTGTATCATGTCTGGAGTTACGGCTAAAACTTGACCGCTACGCTTCTCTATAATAGGTACTTCGATTCTCGAATCAGCCGGTCCCACGTAGCTTTTCTTAGAACCGGTAAAGATGCTAATAGCAACGAGCCTTACCTTTGCACTGCCATGTTTTCCCGGCTTACTCTTATCTACTTGAACAACTTTACAGGGCTCGCCATCTAATACTATATACGATCCTTCCTTTACGCTTCCCAGATCTACAGGCTTACTCATACTTCCACCTTCAAAATTATGCTTACTTTAGTGATATAAAAACGTGTGGGAAAGCTAATATATCTTTACTTCCTAAAGTATAGTACGTGGCCGCCGTTGTGTAGTGGTTAGCACAGGGGCCTGTGGACCGCGAAAGAGGCGGAAAGCCCCGGGCCCGGGTTCGATTCCCGGCGGCGGCCCCATAACCTTTTATATTCCTTAACCTCTAACTACCTTGTATGCAATTGTATATGCAGATACTCGGTCTTAGTTTCGAGACATTTGCTACAACATTTCTTGTCATAATTTTCCTCTTGGTACTACTATCATCGTCAATAAAAGTAGTTAAGGAATATGAGAGGGCTGTCGTTTTTAGGCTTGGGAGGCTTATAGGTGCAAAGGGCCCTGGGCTCTTCTTCAGGATTCCCATAGTAGATACCTTTAGAATAGTTGATTTAAGAGTCGTTAGCTTCGATGTTCCTAAACAGAGGATAATTACAAAGGACAACGTTACAGTTGACGTTGATGCCGTAGTTTACTACAGAGTTTTCGACCCTATTAAAGCCGTCATTGCTGTCGAAAACTACACGTATGCAACGAATCTCCTTTCTCAAACAACGCTTAGGGATGTGATTGGACAGGTCGAGCTTGACGACTTATTGTCAAAACGCGAGGAGTTAGGTAAACGTTTAACCGAAATTATAGATACGGCTACAGATCCATGGGGCATAAAGGTCGTACAGGTATCTATAAAGGACGTCTCCCTTCCAGAGGAGATGCAGAGAGCGATAGCTAAACAGGCCGAGGCCGAAAGGGAGAGACGCTCGAGGATAATTATGGCTGAAGGAGAATACCAAGCAGCAGCTAAAATGGCCGAGGCCGCTAAGTTGTACCAGGCAAATCCAATGGCTATGAGGCTTCGCGAACTTCAAACGTTTACAGAAATTGCGAGGGAGAAAAACATGATAGTCGTTACATCCACAGGTGTAGGTCAGGATTTCGCGACCATGCTCGGTATTTTGAAAGGAGCAGAGAAAGGCTCTAAAAGGTAACAATGTCGAGTAAAAGGTGCTTACTAAGGAAACACAAAACTCTTTTTTTACTCTTAATTCTGGTCTTTTTATTAACACCTCCTTCTATAGCTTTCGAAAAGGAAGCTTCACAGCAAAAACATCTCATTGTAGTTGTTAATTTTGAAGGAACGATCTCTCAAATGTCCGTTGAACTTTTTAAGGAAGCTTTAACATACGCAGAGGAGAGTAATGGTCCGCTAATACTTTTGCTGAACACCCCGGGAGGCAGCCTTGATGCAACTTTTGAAATAATTAAACTTATAGAAAGCTCAGAAGTTCCGGTAATTGGATACGTCTATCCGAGTGGAGCAACGGCTTGGTCTGCCGGAACATATATTCTCTTTTCAACTCATATCGCAGCAATGGCTCCTCATACAATTATAGGTTCATGTCAACCTATCGCTCTTTCATTCAGTGGAGGACGACCAGTAAATGATACGAAAACGATTAATGCCCTTACGGCCTTTCTCGTTGAAAGAGCTAAAATGCACAATAGAAATGAGACCGTCGCTAAACTCTGTGTGCAAGAAAACTTAAACTTAGATAATGAAGAGGCGAAAAAATGGGGCGTAATCGAATTCATTGCAAACTCCATAGATGATTTGAAAATTAAGATTGACGGTTTAACGGTTTTAACGGCTTCAGGGAACTTCACGATTAGAAGCAAAGACGCAGACACAATTAACTGGTCTCCAAGCATTAGAATTAGAGTTCTAAAGACCCTATCCGAGCCTATGATAGCGTTCTTCATGCTTATGGTAGGGCTTTATTTGCTAATCTTCGGCCTGACCTCTCCTGGCGTTGGCGGAGAAGTAGTCGGTGGGATCCTATTATTATTAGGTTTGATAGGTTTAGGTATGATTAAGGACGTGAATTTCGGAGCGCTCCTCCTCATAGCTCTAGGCGCTATCTTACTTCTCTATGAGCTCTTTACGCCAGGATTTGGTATAGTTGGAGGTTCAGGCCTAGTATGCACGTTAATCGGTAGCCTCCTCCTCTTTCCAAGAGAATGGGCAATTTCTCATGAATGGATAACAACTCTTTACTTAGCAAGCATAACCATACCTCTACTTTTAGGAGGATTCTTCATCTTCGCAGCTTATAAGGTAATTAAGGCTAGGAGAAAACCGCCTTTCTTCAAACATGTAATTAAGGGAGAAGAAGCTGTAGTTGTGGATGAAATAACACCTGAAAAGCCGGGCTTTGTAATATATAGAGGAGAGTACTGGAAGGCCAGATCCGACACGGTCATCAAGCAAAATGAGAACGTGATCATAGTAGGGAAAGAAGGCCCTATTCTCATAGTAAAACCTAAAAGAGAAAAGACGCGTGAAGAACAAAAGTAACTGAGTTCGATATGTGAATTTTTATTAAGTAAAAGGGAAAAGACCCTACGTCTGTCCCCAGCCGCTTGCTGTAAAGAGCTTGGCAATGTAGTTTAAAGCATCGCGAATTGCTATAATTCCTACGAGCTCTCCCTTATCTACTACAGGTAGCTGACTGTACTTATACTTGTTCATCAACTTCAAAGCATCGATTATACTCGCATTTGCATCTATTGTAAGAACGTCCTTGGTCATGATATCCTCAACTAATGTTGTATTTGGATTTTATGCCTCCGCTACTACGCGGTCTATAAAATCGCTTCGAGTAATTATTCCCCTTACCTTATTTCCCTCGGTGACAACAAGCGAGCTAACTCCTGTCTCCTTCATTTTCTTCGCTGCATCTATAACTCTTTCCTTTAGTGATGCTTTAACAACGTTCTTAATCATTAAATCCCTAACTTTAGTCATTAATTCTGTTTGCCCTTTCCTTAATAGATAAACTTAACTGACATGTATTTTCCCTTCTAAAGTCAGGATTTAGCACTAAAGTTAGAAAAGGTGGTGCCGCGGGCCGGACTTGAACCGGCGACACTCCGGTCTTCAGCCGGATGCTCTCCTTAACCCCTTATTGGTCAGGCTGAGCTACCGCGGCTCATAAGAGGGTATTAATTCTTTACTTAAATTTCTTTTTCCTAGCGTTGAGAAGAATGAGTGCGGCCGGCGGGATTTGAACCCGCGATCGTCAGCTTGGAGGGCTGACGTCCTAGACCAGACTAGACGACGGCCGCTCAATACCTCCATTTACCATCTAAGATTTAAACGTTAAGCTCTTCGTGGTTTTTTAAATCTGAATTTTCATGACTTTTTCTAACTCATATATCAATCTCGATACTACTAGACTTGCATCCAACCCCATCTTGCTTATTGAATATAACCTGTTGAAGAACATAGAAGTCTCTTCTCTAAAATGACCTTTTGGAAAACCGCCTATAACGAACATCGGTCTGTAGCAATGAGAAACCTCCTCCACTATCTCACTTAAATCTTTATATTTACCTAGCCTAGAGAAACCAACTACTACATCCGGTTTTACGTAATCCATCAAGAACTTCATATCTCCCCTAACGATTTTAATGAGCCAATTCCCCTCTCGATCCCTTATTATTCGTTCCCTAAAGAGCTGCTCGAAAAGTCCCTCAAATCTAAAGTAAGCTCGAGGGGGGCGTAGAAATTCCTTCAGAATAATGACCTCGTTATTTATAGTGTGAATAATAAATCGCAATTTTCCCTTCCTATATAGGGGTGATCCTGTCACATCTAATAAGACATGGTAAACTATATCCGGCCTTCCTCTCTTCTCCTGTTCCTTAAGTTTTAACATCGCTCTATGATGATAGCTCCTATCTAAAAGAATCTCATCTACTCTTTTCTGCTTTCGTGCTGCATGTTTCAATACCGCTGGATGATTCTTTATATCTTCCGGCACTGTTTCAATTGATGCTTCTGCTAAAACTATCACCGGATCCACAACTCTAATATATGGAGTAAAGAAGTTAAAAAGTGATCGTTGAAAAGAAGGAAAGTAAGGGAGGTAGTAAGACGGCTTATCTCTAAGACGCTGGAGATATTAGAGGAAGATCCAGAGCTAGCAGAGAAGTTAGCGAAGCTAGCGAGGAGAATAAGGTTGAAAGCCAGAATAAAGCAACCGTACGAGTTAAAGATTCTCTTTTGTAAGAAATGTAAGAGCTTCGCTCCTCCACCCATCTATTCAAAAATAAGGATAAGGAAAGGCTGGCTCATCATTACATGTCTAAAATGCGGAGGGATCTATCGTAAAAGGGTAAAGTTTAAAACAAGCGTAGATAAGCAAAATTAGGTCGGATAAAAAATGCCAACGGTATACGACGTCCCTCCAGATCTGCTAATACAAAGACTAGCAGAACATTTGAAGAAAATCCCTCAAATTCAACCTCCACCTTGGGCTATGTTCGTGAAGACTGGATCACATGCTGAAAGACCTCCGCAAAATAGGGATTGGTGGTACTACCGTTGTGCTTCGCTCCTGAGGAAGATATATTTGCACGGTCCCATAGGTCTAACGGACTTAATGTCCGCTTACGGGGGTAGAAAACAGGTCGGTTATAAACTCGCACACCATAGAGATGCCGGCTCATCTATCATTAGGAAGGCCTTAGCTCAACTGCAAGCTGCCGGGCTCGTCGAGAAAACTCCAAAAGGAAGGGTGATAACTCCAGAGGGGAGGAGCTTACTAGATAGGCTTAGCACGGTAATATATAGGGAGTTGGCGAAAAAGAATCCAGATCTAGCTAGGTTCATGTGAACCTTAAAGTTCTATTATGCTATGAAAAATTATATTAACAAGAAGTTAGCGAAGGAAGATGGGAATAAGTACGAAGTTTGAGGTGTTGAAAATGTCCAGCAGAAAGACGTCGGGGGAGAAAATTAGGTACATGAAGAGGTTAAAGCAAAACGCTCCTCCACCTACATGGGTAACGGTAAGGACTAATAGAAAGGTGAGAACTAATCCAAAAAGGAGGAATTGGAGGGTTACTAAATTAAAGCTATGAGGTGTTTGCTATGGCCGAAGCGGAGGTATCTGAACGAATTTACACAATACCGCTGAGAATTTGTTGGGGTTCTCCGCCTAAAAAGAGATCTCCAAGGGCGATAAGGTTAATTAGAGAATTTATAGCTAGACATATGAAAGCGAATAAGGATAATGTGAGAATTACCCCAAAACTTAACGAACTTATCTGGCAGAGGGGTATAGAGCTTAGAATAAGGAGAGTGACCGTAAAGGCTGTAAAGGACGAGGAAACCGGGATAGTAAAGGTAGGTTTACCTGATGAAGATTTAAGAGAGGAACCTAAGTGATAATTAATAAAATGCCGATCTACCTCTACAATATTTATCGCAGCCCTAATATCGGTATTTTCGCTAAAGCGAATGAAAAATTCCTGTTTTTACCGATGGGTTACTCAGTTAGTAAATCAAAGAAGCTCGCAGGTCTTTTACAGGTCCAGTATTTCCACATAAGCATAGGTGGAGCTAGGGTATTAGGCCCTCTAATGGTCATGAATTCCAACGGTATACTTGTATCCAGGTTCATCGAGGAAGATGAGCTAAATAGGTTAAAGGAGAACACCAAGTTAAGGGTAGAAAGATTTGAGTCCAAGTACACGTCCGTTGGTAATTTGATAGTAGCAAACGATAAAGGCTGCTTAGTTGCCGATATCTTATCCCCTAAAGAAGTAGAACAAATAAGGGATGTTCTAGACGTTCCTACGGAGAAGGGAAGGGTAGCTGGATATTTTCAGGTAGGCTCTACGGTTTTTGCAACGAATGTTGGAGCTTTAGTACACCCAAATGCGTCAGATAAGGAAATTAAATACATTTCTGATGTTTTAAATGTTCCAGTAAGCGCAGGCTCCGTTAACGGAGGAGTTCCCTTCGTATCATCAGGACTCATAGGAAATAGCAAGGGTATAATAACGGGTACCTTAACTACCGGTCCTGAGTTATTTATTATAGGCAAAGTTTTTAAGATGTGATATAAAAGTGATCAAGGGTCTAAATTGTCTAAAGATGTAGAGAGTACCACGCAATCCTTGCTAGTTCAGCTGAGGATATTGGAAGCATACTACGAGGATTTAGTAACAAGAGAATCCCTACTATCACAAGCTCTATTAGAAAATAAGGCTGCTTTAACCGCCGTCTCTTCCCTCCCTGAAAATCACGAGATGGAGATAGTCGTACACATTGGAGGAGGGTTGCATATACCAGTGATATTTAAACCAGAGAAAAAATTAGTCGTAAGGCTTGGAGCTGGAATAGCTATTGAAAAGTCTAAGGAGGACACGGTGAACTTCTTAAGTAAAAGAATAGAGGAAATTGAGAAGGCTTTACAGGAAGTCATCGCTCAAAGAAACGAAACACTTAAGAGGATAAGTGTAATCAGAGATGAACTTAATAAGCTCATTAAACAGAAGTAATATGATATGTTCGAGAAATTAAAGAACGTCTTCTCTTCAATTAAAAAATCCCTAAGTACTAGAACGTTAAATGAAAAAATAATAGATGAAGTGTTCGATGAGTACGAAACTCAACTTATTGAGGGAGATATATCATTAGATATAGTTGAAGAGCTTAGAAGATCTTTGAAGGATAAACTGGTCGGTGTTATAGTAGAAAAGAAGAAAATTGAAAGCTTTATCGAAAAATCCCTCAAGAGCGTTCTAGCTGAAATATTATTAGAACCGGAAAGGGATCTATTGCAATTAATAAACGAGAAGAGGACGAATTTCAAAGAACCCTACGTCATCGTTTTCTTAGGTATAAATGGAACCGGTAAAACTACAACTATAGCAAAACTTGCCTATCTTCTGAAAAACAACGGGTATAGAGTGCTATTAGCGGCCGCGGATACTTACAGAGCTGGAGCTATTGAACAACTTGAACTACACGCCAGAAGACTAGGTTTAAAAGTCATATCGCAAAGATATGGAGCAGATGCCGCTGCTGTGGCTCGAGATGCTATACTGCACGCTAGATCGAATAGATACGATGCAGTTTTAATAGATACGGCCGGCAGGATGCAAACGAACCGAAACCTTTTGGAAGAGCTTGATAAGATAGTAAGAGTTATCAAGCCAGACATGTCGGTCTTCATAGGAGATGCTTTATCAGGACATGATATAGTAAACCAGGTCGAAACGTTTATGAGGAAACCGGGCTTCGATACCTCTATTCTAACTAAGGTTGATGCGGATGTTAAAGGCGGATCAATTATAAATGTAGCATGGACTAGCAAGAGACCCATAATATACCTAGGCACAGGTCAAAAATACGACGATTTAATACCCTTTAGTAAATCGTGGGTCATTAACAAGCTGTTAAGCTAATTTAAGCAGCTTTAGTATCAGAGCTTTTTGAACGTGCATTCTATTCTCAGCTTGATCAAAAACTACGGATTGTGGTCCATCAATTACGTCTTCCTCTACTTCCTCGCCTCTATGGGCAGGCAAACAATGCATAAAGATAGCATTCCTAGAAGCTAGCTTCATTAATTCCCTCGTAACCCTAAATTTCGGAATGAAGGTTTTAATCCTTTCCTCTCTTTCCCTTTCATCTCCCATGCTAACGAATACATCGGTATAAACAACATCTGCTCCCCTTACAGCTTCCTCAGGGACGCTAGTTATTTTGATTCCATCTCCAGCAATCTTGCGAGCCATATCGATAATGGCTCTATTCGGCATGTACTGTGGTGGAGAGGCTATGTATACCTTGGCACCAACTATCGCACCGGCTAAAATAAGCGAATTACATACATTATTTCCATCTCCAACGTAAGCTATATGTATACCCTCAACTTTGCCGAACTTCTCCTTAATGGTAAAAAGATCGGAAAGAGCCTGACACGGATGCTCTAAGTCCGATAGAGCATTTACTACTGGCTTTTTCATATTTATGGCCATTCTTACTAAAGTTTCATGGCTGTAAACTCTAGCAATTACCATATCTACATATCGCTCCATTGTTCTCGCCGTATCTTCAATAGTCTCCCCTCTCGTTAATTGAGTGGTTTTTACGTCAATATAGATGGTAGATCCTCCAAGCTGAGCTATACCCGCTTCGAAGCTTATTCTAGTTCGTGTAGATGGTTTCTCAAAGAAGAGTGCAAATACCTTACCTTTTAATTGGTCTCCTATCGGGTTCGCCTTTAACTTATTAGCTAAATCCCAGATCTCGAAAATTTCATCTTTAGTTAGGTCTGCAATTGAAAGGAAGTCCTTTTTCATCTCCATCCTAATCTTTCCGCAAGCTTTAAAATCTTATCTTTGTAGTCTTAACACTTGATATGGGCGTTAAAGATACCGTAAGGTCAATAATACATGCTTTGAAATATAGTAGAAAATCGTCAAGGGAAGAATACATGCTTTATCTAAAACTGGTATTTATAGCGCTTTTTTTAGTTGGAGGTATAGGTATAATAATACATTTGGTAGCGTCAACAATAACATACATGTTCTCGGGCTCATGAATTAAGGTGTGAAATGATGGAGGAGAGCAAACCTCTAAATAGAATATTCGTAATTAAAGTAACGGGCGGCCAGGAGAGAAGCGTAGCTAACCTGCTTTACTCTAAAGCCTTAATAAGGTCTTCCCCTATCTACTCTATAATTTTCATCGATAAGATGAAGGGATACTTATTAATTGAAGGCAGAAGCCTTCAACCGATAACAAACCTGATATCTGGTATCAAGCATGTAAGATCGATAGTCCCAGGTACGATGTCTATCAAGGATATAGAAACGCTAGTGAGGCCCAAGGAAGTTGGAATAGAACTCTCTCCAGATCAAGAAGTTGTTGTTATCAGTGGGCCGTTTAAGGGAATGAGAGCGAAGGTGATAAGACACGATAAGGAGAAGAGAGAAGCCACAATTATGCTTTTAGACATCCCCTATCAACTTCAAGTTACTGTTGAAGATGGATACTTAAAGCCTGTAGAGGGGTAAATTTAAAAGAGGTTAAGAAGTAGTAGGGGTTGATAAAAATGGGAGAAGTGAAAACCTTCATATTTCTAGTAAATGGAGGGGAGGCTAGCGCAGGCCCTCCTATAGGCCCTGCTCTGGGACCTTTAGGAGTTAACGTAACCGCTATAGTTAGAGCGATTAACGAAAAGACGCAGGAGTATAAGGGAATGAGGGTTCCCGTTAAAGTTAAGATAGACGTAGAGAAAAAAACCTTCGAGATAGAAGTAGGCCTTCCTCCAACTACAGCTTTAATAGCAAAGGAAGCTGGGATAGAAAAAGGCTCTAGCAATCCTAAAATGGAATTCGTAGGCAATGTATCCATGGATAAAATCGTGAAAATAGCGAAATTAAAGCTAGACAAATCCTATGCTAAGGATTTAAAGTCGATGGTTAAGGAGGTAATTGGGACGTGTATAAGCATGGGCGTAAAAATTGAGGGAAAAAACCCTAGGGATGTTATGCAAGAAGTAAAGGAGGGCAAATGGGACGACTTTTTAAATCGTAAAGGTTAATATATAGATCTTCATGAGGTTTTAACTGCGTGATTCGGATTGTCTGAAGCATTAACAGTTACTACATTAAGAGATTTAATAAGGGAAGCTAAGAGGATCTCTAAAAGAAGGAACTTCACACAATCTGTTGAAATCTACCTAGTGCTCGATTCAAAGAGAGTTAAAAAAGAGGAGATCAATATAAATGAAGTAATAGAATTACCGGCAAAACTCAACAAACCTTCAAAGGTATGTGTCATAGCCTCAGGTGCTCTAGCTTTGAACGCTAAGAAGGCAGGAGCCGATAGAGTAATAGAGCCAGATGAGCTAGATTCTCTCGTTACAAACAGAAGGGAAGCGAGGAAGATAGCGAGAGAATATGATATGTTTATTGCTGAAGCACCTTTAATGCCTAGGATAGGAAGAGCTTTAGGCCAATTTTTAGGTCCTAGAGGGAAGATGCCGAGGCCCGTTCCCCCTTCCTCCGATATTACTGCTATAATACAAAGATTAAAGAACAGCATTAGGGTAAGGAGTAGGGGACAGCTCGCAGTATCGTGTAGAATAGGAGATGAGAAGATGAAGGAAGAAGATCTAGAGAAAAATGCAAAAGCGGTAATAGAGGCCTTAGAAAGAAAAATTCCTAATGGACGAAAGGGAATAAAGGAAATAGTTGTCAAGCTTAGCATGGGAAGGCCTGCTAGGGCGAAGCTGGAGGAGGTCGGCCTCTAATGCAAAGAGCTAAGCCATACCCTAAGAGGAAGGTCGAAGCTTACAGGAGGGTACAAGAGCTTGCCAAGAAGTACCCTATGATAGTGTTAGCTAACATGCATAAAGTGAGAACGATGCAAATAAACGAGCTTAGAAAACGCTTTAGAAATGAAATGACCATTTACGTCGTTAAAAATAAGATCGCTGCATTAGCGCTTAAAGAGCTAAACCTTCCAGGAGTTCAAGACTTTATAAACTTCTTGAAGGGTCAAAATATGTTCATATTCACTTATATGGATCCTTTTAAGCTCTATATCCTACTAGAAAAGAATAAGGTTAACCTACCTGCAAAAGGAGGAGATATAGCAACAGATGATGTAGTAATTCCAGCGGGAAACACAGGACTTCCTCCTGGTCCTATACTAAGCGAGTTTAAAGAAGCAAAGGTACCAACTAAAATAGAATCCGGCAGCATATGGGTTGTTAGAGATACAGTTGTTGCTAAGAAGGGGGAGGTGATATCTTCTAAATTGGCTTCCCTTCTTTCAAAACTAGGGATAAAGCCGATAAGAGCAGGAATTTCCATAAATGCCGTACTTTGGAATGGTAAAGTTCTAACTTCAGAGGACGTAAAGGTAGATGTAGAGGCCGTTAAGTCGGCTATTGAAACTTATGCACAAGACGCTATTAAGTTGGCGAATTATATCAAATATCCAACTAAGGAGCTACTTCCCATTTACATACAGGAGGCCGTATCAAAGGCCTTGAGTTTAGCTACGAGAATAGAGTATCCAACTAAGGAGACATTGCCCTTAATATTACAGAAGTACCACTCAATTGCCGAAGCTATATTAAGTAAAGTTAAGGAAAAGGGTTATGGAGGATAAGCTAACCGAAGAGGGCCGCTAATCCCTCTAAGGCTTCCTCTTCTTTCTTCTCTTCCTCCTCCTTCTTCTCCTCTTCCTTCTTTACCTCCTCTTTCTTCTCTTCAGCTGGAGGTGCGGCTGTAACTGGCATGGCTACAGCCGTTTTTAACGCCTCATCTATATTTATCTCATTTAATGCAGCAACTAAGGCTTTTACTTTCACCTCATCGGGTTCTACCCCTGCAGCTTTCACCACTTTCTTTATATTCTCCTCCGTAAGCTCCTTTCCTAACCTATGAAGCAACAAAGCGGCATAAATGTACTCCATACTTAATCACGTGGTAAAGGTGTCATTAATAGTCTATTTAAAATTTCCTTTTTAAACGAGACCTTAAATACCAGATCGATAGTTAGATTAAGGTCGAGTTTGAGTAAGGCGGCAAAATTCAAATTACTAGAGAAATTTTCCTCAGAACCCGATAAGTACTATAAAGTATCCTTATTCGATGAAAAGGGGTTTGTGAGAAGAAGATGTAAAAAATGCGGACATTTCTTTTGGACGTTAGATCCCTCTAGGGATCTATGCCCTAATCAACCATGTAGCGATTATGAATTCATTGATAACCCTCCAACGTCCTTGAGAGAAGATTACGTTAATACGTGGAAGTTAATTGAAGGCTTCTTCGTTGAGAGAGGACATACGAGTATAAAGCGATACCCAGTAGTGTCGAGATGGAGACCTGATCTATATTTCACGGTTGCTTCAATAATCGACTTTCAAAGAGTTGAGGGAGGAAAGATAATTTTCGATCTGCCCGCTAACCCGTTAATCGTTCCTCAAGTAAGTCTGAGGTTTAACGATATAGAAAACGTAGGGGTAACTGGAAGACATTACACATCGTTCTGTATGATTGGACAACATGCGTATAACGATGAAAAAGGATACTGGAAAGACAGGACCATAGAGTTAGATTTTAGGCTTTTGAACGAGGTCTTTAAGATACCTGAGGAAGAAATAATATTCGTTGAGGATGTATGGTTAGGTTATGGAGCCTTCGGATACTCTCTAGAGTATTTCGTTAGGGGGTTAGAGCTAGGCAACGCGGTTTTTACGGAATTTGAAGGTTCGCTGGAGAGCTATAAAACCTTACGGCCGAGCGTTGTGGATATGGGAGCTGGATTGGAGAGATTCGTGTGGTTGCAACATGGAACTCCAACAAGCTACGATCCGGTATTTGGGAAGGTAATGGACAAGTTCATTGATAACACGTGTATAGAAAGGGATAACGAACTATTGAAGAAGTATTATTCTGTAACGGGTAAGTTGGACCTTGAGGGCATAGCAGATCCCCAAAGCGAGAAATTGAGAATTGCAAGAAACATAGGGATTAGTGAGGCTGATTTACGAAGGAAAATATTTCCTATAGAATCAGCGTACATCGTCTTGGATCATACGAGAACCCTTCTGTTTGCAATAGTTGATGGAGCGTTACCAAGCAACGTAGGAGGGGGTTACAACTTAAGGGTGATCTTAAGGAGGGCTTTAGACATTATAGATAGACAGAACTGGGAGATTTCGTTGGAAGATGTAATGACGTGGCATGCAGAATCTCTTAAGGAAATGTATCCAGAGTTAATAGAGAATATAGAGGTTGTAAAGGAGATAATCGATGTAGAGAGGAAAAAGTATGAGTCGACTAGAGCGAGGGTTATGAAGTTAATTGAAAGGTTAAGAGGAAAACCTCTCACAACAGAAGATCTCGTAAATTTATATGATTCACATGGTGTAACTCCCGATTTACTACTTCGAAAGGGGATAATATCTAAGATACCTTCGGATTTTTACCTAAGAGTAACTGAGAAACATATAACTGCAAAAGTTCAAGAAGAAAAGCTCGATATAGACGTCTCAAATATTCCTCCTACAATACCCCTCTTTTACCAGAATAGGTATTTATTTGAATTCAAGGCGAAAGTCCTGAAGGTTATTAATAATTACGTTATACTGGATAAAACGGCCTTCTTTGCGAGATCTGGAGGTCAAGAACCTGACAGAGGATACATAGGAAATTGTGCTGTACTAGACGTAATCAAGGTAGGCGATGTAATATTGCATAAAGTCAAAGGAGTACCTCCAAAAGAGGGCAGCATCGTCTATTGTAAAGTAGATAGAGACAGAAGACTTGCACTGATGAGGCATCATACAGCTACCCATATAATCAATGGAGCTGCCAGAAGGGTATTAGGTCCTTGGGTTTGGCAACACTCTGCTTTCAAGGAAGCGGATAGGGCAAGGCTAGATATAACGCATCATTCTCATTTAACCGAGGAACAAGTGAGGGAAATAGAGGAGAT
>CALBHZ010000172.1 GCA_937892815.1 uncultured archaeon
CGTCAGGATAAGGCCGTTGCATTTTGATTGGAAGTACAAACCCGAGGACTTTAACGCAGACGCGGCCAAGTTCGAAGTGAACGGGAAGGTGTTTAAACCTCCAACGAAAACACTACCTCCCTATTATGCAATCGCATATAAGGAGCGTGTCTACTCTCCACACAGGCTTAGGTATCCCTTGAAGAGGGTCGACTTTGACCATACTGCACCACCAGATAAAAGAAACCAGCAAAACAGAGGTAAAAGCGGATTTGTAAGGATTACATGGGACGAGGCATTTGAAATATTAACGAGTGAGCTCAAGAGGATAAAGGAAACATATGGACCAACTGCAATACTAGTACAAGGAGATTTCCATGGAGAGACGAAGACCGTACATATACGTCCCGGCGCTGTATATACCTTCTTGTATAACTACTTCGGGGGCTGTACTATCCAAGCTAGAAACCCGGACAGCTGGGAGGGATGGTACTGGGGAGGAAAGCACGTCTGGGGAATGGATAGAATGCAAGGAATGATGGATCCTCAAGTCAATGCTTATTATGACTTCATGGAAAACGGCGAGTTAGCCCTGTTCTGGGGATGTGATTCAGAAACCACTCCAAACGGCCACGGCTCAGGACAAATGGCGAGCTTAGCGACCTTCTGGTTAAAGGATGCCGGCAAGAAGATCATCGCCATTGCTCCGGATCTAAACTACGCAGGAGCTATTCACGCGGATAAGTGGATCCCCGTAAGGCCTAATACCGACATAGCTCTGCACCTAGCCATAGCTTACGTATGGATAACCGAGGGGACATACGATAAGGAATACGTGGAAACGCATACCTACGGATTCGAGCACTTCAAGAAGTACGTATTAGGAGAGGAGGACGGCGTGCCTAAGACCCCTAAGTGGGCGGAGCAGATAACAGGAGTTCCCGCGAGGATAATCAAGGCGTTAGCGAGGGTATGGGCTAAGAAGAGGACGAGTATATTCCACTGTAACGGAGGACCGATGATCAGAGGACAGTATGCAACGGAGCCGGGAAGAACAGAGATATACTTGTTAGCTATGCAGGGAATAGGAAAGCCCGGAGTTCAGCAAATCAAGATGCACGAATGGGGCTTATTTACTCGATGGCCATTCTGGGATCCAAAAATATATCCAACTACAGGTGCTGG
Source organism: uncultured archaeon (assembly GCA_937892815.1). Taxonomy (GTDB): domain Archaea; phylum Thermoproteota; class Nitrososphaeria; order Conexivisphaerales; family CALBHZ01; genus CALBHZ01. Next base: position 1,165 of record CALBHZ010000172.1, read on the forward strand.
AACCAGAGGAATATTTGGAATTGCCGCGACGAAGCCGTTTATTATAAAGACCTTAATTCCCGAGGGAATATTAGCGACTCCCGAATCACCGATTGAGTGGTATGGAACAGGTCTCGCTTTTGCTCCAGTAGAAGATCAGTTCGTTAAGTACCAGTTCCCGCCGGAGGGATACCCAGATATACATGCTATATGGAGCGAAACGCCTTGCTGGTCGGTTTGCTGGAACGGAGGGAACGCATTCGTAAGAGCGGTTAGGAATCCAAAAGTAGAATTCTACGTGGTTCAGCACATGACTTTAGAGGATGATGCCCTATTTGCCGATTTGGTTCTGCCCGTTACTACGACGTTTGAGAACGATATAGATATAATGGCCGATACGGGAAATGGCCAGTGGGCACTACTGTATATTCAGAAGCGGTGCATCGAGCCTATAGGTGAGGCCATGAGCGATGTGGAGATAGTTGAAGAGGTAGCGAGGAGGCTTGGTTACGATTTCACGGAAGGCAAGACACACGAGGAGTGGGCACGATTGGCATTCGAGTACTCCGGGTTAGCGGATGTGATGAGCTGGGAAGAGTTCTTAGAGAAGCAGTACATCGTTGCTCCGACTAATCCTGATTGGAAGAAATTTAAGCCCGGACTCAGAGCATTCTATGAGGATCCAGAAAGGAATAAATTACATACTAAGTCTGGGAAGATAGAGTTCTTCTCCCAATGGCTATATGAGCACTTCGGAGACGATCCCGAGAGGCCTCCAGTAGCGCACTACATACCGTACGGGAAGACTTGGCAAGAATCCTTATTCCATCCGAAAGCCAAGAAGTACCCGCTACTCGTCGTTTCGAACCATCCGAGATGGAGAGAACATGCCAACATGGACGATAACATGTGGCTCCAAGAGATACCAACGCATAAGATACGGGGACCTGATGGATATCCATATCAGCCGATGTGGATCCATCCGATAGATGCCGCTAAGAGGGGAATAAAGCACGGAGATATAGTCAAAGTGTACAACGATAGAGGTGCCATACTATGTGCAGCTTATGTAACTGAGAGGATTGTGCCCGGGACGATCTCGATAGACCATGGGGCTAGGCTTGATCCAATAGTAGTAAGTGATAAGGGAATCGAGCTAGATAGGGGAGGATCTATAAACTTGATATGTCCAAAGAAGAATAGACCGCAGGATCCGCTTATGGTTGTTAGCTCCTTCTTGGTTGAGGTAGAAAAAGTAGACATAAACGAACTGATGAGGCAGTATCCAGAGGCATTTAAGAGAAAGCTCCATCCAGACGTTGGCCCGTACTCCGAGAGCTGGATCGTGGGGTGATCTAGATGGCGAAGGTATTCGTCATAGATCTGGATAGGTGCAACGGATGCTACAACTGCCAGCTTGCGTGCAAGGACGAGCATTGCGGCAACGACTGGAGCCCATATGCGAAGCCTCAGCCCGATACCGGCCACTTCTGGATGAAGATAAGGGAGATGGAGAGAGGTACGATACCCAAGGTAAAGGTCACGTATATACCGACGCCTTGCATGCACTGCGACAACGCGCCGTGCATTCCAGCATGCCCCGTTGGAGCTATAACGAAGAGGGCCGATGGATTAGTTTTAATAGATCCGGAGACGTGCAACGGATGCAAGGCGTGCATAGACGCATGTCCTTACGGAGCCATATACTTCAACGAAGAGCTTAACATAGCCCAGAAGTGCACCGGATGCGCGCACATCTTGGACGGGAAGGCAGATATACCGCCAGAGTATCAAATAAACGTTCCGAGATGTGTATGGGACTGCCCGACCGAGGCCATCAAATTTGGTGAAGAGGAGGAATTGAAGGACCTGATAGAAAAGGCAGAGGTACTACATCCGGAATACGGGACTAAGCCTAGGGTGTACTACCTAAACCTGCCCAAGCCCTTCATAGCTGGAGCGGTGTACGACCCCGAGGAGGATGAATGTATAGAGGGAGCTAAGGTTACGGCTACGGACCTAACTAGCGGAAAGGTGTACGTTGCCGAAACAGATGAATTCGGCGACTTCTGGCTCAAGGACTTGGAGTGGAAGCACGTGTACTCGATCAAGATAGAGAAGGAGGGGTACTACCCGAAGACGATAGGGGTAGTGTACACGGAGAAGGACGTGAACCTAGGAGATATACCTCTGTTCAAGAGGCCGTAATTTTTTTCCACCTATTTTTTTATACTTGAACCTCTCTTCGGCCTCGTTTTCCTAAAGCTTGCCCATGGTCAGGTCCATCCTCAGACCTAGGGCTCGGATGACGACTCAACAAACCTATACTAAACTTTATATACATTCACACGGCCTCTTACATTAAGCGAATGCGATGGGACACATTTGCGTGAAGGTTACATTCTATAACGCTGTCGACTACGTCCGATACTTAGAGGGAAAGCTCAAATTAGGCGAGGTTAGAAAGGCTGAAGTAAGGGCTCTCGTCGATACTGGAGCAACATTTCCAGCCCTACCTAAGGAGATAATCGCTAAACTCGCACTGCCAAGCTTAGGCGAACACCTTGCTGAAACCGCTGAGGGGACTGGAAAAGTGGAGCTTGTAGCCAACGCCATAATAGAGATAGAGGGTAGAATAGCTCAATCCCCCGTCATCGTAAGGCCGAAGGGCATAGCCCCGCTCATAGGCATCGTAGCCCTAGAACAAATGGGCTACAAAGTGGATCCAACGACGGGAAAGCTCGTCAAAGGACTACCGTTGATGCTTTAAGTAAAGCGTTCTCTCCTCAAGTGGCTGATTACTTAAACCGCCTTGAGGAGGGAAGAGGGCGTGTAAAGGAGGTATAAAAGCAGTTTAGAGGAGGTTGAGTAGCCTTTCGATAATTAAGAAGATGAATATTAAGGCTAAGTAGGGGCTTGCGAACTTGAAGAGGTGTCTAGCTACCTCCTTACTCGGGTTCTTTATGAACTTAACCATAACCCTTATGGAGGCTACCGTTAATATCGTTGAGATGGTCAGCGTAAATACGTTGGCGTAATTCAACACGTACATAGCAACTACTACCATCTCTAATAGGAATAGAGCTCCTATTACGTACTTAGCCGTTTCCCTTTCACCTAGAACTACCGGAAGCATTGGAACGCCCGATAGCCTATAATCCTCCAAGTAGTATATCGATATGAACCATATATGCATAGGTATCCATAGAAAGACTAGCGAAAAGGCTAGGATCGCGCCCGGTTCGAAAAAGCCCGTTTTAGCGAGCCATCCTCCCATCGCCGGCATCCCTCCAGCAACTCCTCCAAATATGATGTTGAGATAGGTTCTCCTCTTAAAGTACAAGGTATATACGAATATATCGAATATGAATCCTAGAACTATGGTTAGGAAAACCCACCAGTTAATTAAAGAGCTTATAAGTAGTCCAGCTAAGTAAACGATAAGGCCGTAGATTAAGGCGCTCTTAGGGCTTATCCTTCCAGCGGGTAGAGGCCTCCTCTTCGTCCTCTCCATCTTCGCATCTATATCTCGATCGAAGTACATATTCACCGCCGTAGTACCTCCTATAGCTAGAAATTCCGAAATAGCGAGAAGTAGGAATACATGGAAGATAGGCTTACCGGGAGCGGCGTAATAAGCGGCCACGGCCGTAAATAGAAGGAGTGCCGTTTGCTTAAGCTTAAGTAGGTATAAATAGTCCTTAATAGGCATCATAAAGGCCTATTTTTACTAATTATTTAAATTTTAACATATTGGATTCTATAAATTCTAGAGCTTAAAGACGTCATTTTATATTTAAACTTCGATCAAAAACGCTTTGACCCAAAGCTTTCCATGTCTTCCCAAGTTCTCTTTCAAAATCTTTAAACCTCTATCCTCGATTATCTCCTTCATAGGCTTATGCTCAGTAGTTATAATAACTAACCTGCCTCCCTCCTTTAGTAGGCGAGGAACCTTGTCCAAGAATAGCTTGTAGAGAATTTGAACTTTATCCTTCCTTCCACTCCTGATGCCGTAAGGAGGGTTGGTTACTATAAAGCTAAAGGGCTCTTCTGGTTTATACTTCAGACAATCATCTAAGATCAAGTTCACTAAATCGCTCACTTCGGCGGTCCTTACATTCTTCAAAGCCCCTTTAAAGTGCTTCCTCTTCTTTTCAATAGCGACTATCTTATCAACCGGAAAAGGAGAAATAGGGGGTTTAAGGGTTACTGTTTCCTCCTCTTCTCTAGAGTAAAAGGACAGCTTCCTAAAGAGATAATCTTTATTCTCATGAACAGGTTTTGCTCTCGCCATTAAAGCCGCTTCGATAGGAATCGTGGCTCCTCCGGTAAATGGATCTAATAAAGGCTCGCCCCTCCATTCGGACATTATAATTAAGGCGCTAGCTAAGCTAGGCTTAATTGCAGAAGGATGATTGTACCTTCTGTATTCCCTTATATGTAAGCTTTCGCCTGTCGTATCTACCCCTATGAATAGATCTGATCCGATTAAGTCGACCGTAATTACTACATCTGGATTATCTAGATCGACGCCTAGCCTAACGCCTCTATCAGCCATGTAGGAGTCTATTACCGCCCTTCCGGCCTCCCTCGCTATATCTATAGATGTAAAGTCGTGAACGCCGGACCTTTCGCTTCTCACCGCGAACTTTTGATCAGGCTTAATGAACGAGAAATCGAGGGATCTAACCTTCGAATAGATTTCGCTTAAATTTCTCGCTACATCTCTTTTAAGTAAGATTATCACTTTATGGAAGGTCCTTCCGAATTTATTTAAGGTGTAAACTGATTCCTCCCTTCCTTCAACTATTATCCTCCCTTCCCTTCTCTCGACTAAATCAATGCCTAGCCTATTCGCTTCTATTTCGCTATATTCTTCAAAGCCCGTATGACATGTTATTATGAACTTAAGCCTGCTCAAGACCTTCTCCTTGAATTGAAAAGGAGACAGCGGTCAAGGCCGATGAGACGGCTACCTCCGTAGCTAAGGTTATCCCAGGACATAGATCTACCACTAGATCCGCAAACCTAAAGATTCCAGATGGTACGCCTTCCCTAGATCCCAATAGTAAGAGGACCTCTTCCCTAGACCTAATCCAATTTCCTATTCGTTCTCCAACTTCCGGAAATGGCCTTCCTTCAGGCTCGAATATCACTATCTTACCTTCCCAGCCCCTCACTAGTTCAAATAAGCTAGATATCTCCACCTTAGTCCTCCTAGCTCCTCTACCGTAGCTTCTCTTCTGTATCTCATATCTAGACCTTATCCCTCGATTTACCCCTTTAACATATGGCCCTAGCTTGTCCCAAGGAGTAGGGCCCATAATGGTTATTATATACCTACTCACCTCAAAGGACTGTACTGCCCTTCCCACCTTTTCCCCCATAACTAAAGCTTCATCGGATCCCAGGTAAGGCACCTGTCCTACCGTCACGTACTTCATGTACTCGTAAATAGGAACTTTATTCGGCGTCATCTTTACGTACTTCCCTAAACCTTCAACTACACCAATAGCCGCTAAATCATCGACTATTTCGACGGCGACGACTTTATCGGGATTTTCCAAATCAACCTTACATCCTATCTCATTTAAGATTAAGCCTCCAAGCGAGGAATTTACCTCTAAGCTAGTATAGCTATGGGATCCTCTTCTAACGCACCTTACCGCGAACTTTTCGTCGTTCGATAAGAACTTCTTAGCTACGGAAAGTCCGGCCTTCAAGATATCGTCTAAGTTAGAGGAAGTCGTAGCGTAGATAGGAATAGCCCTCTCCACCTCGGGTATTTTCATGGCTTTATCGTAAAGCTCCTTAGGATCTAGATCGGAGTATACTAAAATTAAGCCCTTAAAGCCCTTCGGATTTACTTCAAATTTACAATTTTTCAAAGATTCCTTTAAGTAAGAAGCCGCTATTCTCTCTAAACCCAATTGCGTTTTCACTACAAGCGCTACCTTATGCACATTCTTATTTAGTAAAAGGTAGATTAAAGGTTTATTACGAAAAGTTAAAAACAACACGTACTTAACCTACACATATTGAGAACGAGATCTATAACTTATTTCATTAAACCTCGAAAATGGGAAATCGATTATATAAAGGAGAAGATAGAGAACGCGTACGATACGTTAGAGCGAATAGCGGCTGTAGTTAATGAGTTTGCAGAGGTTTGGACCCTGAGGATTGCTATGCCTCCCGTTCCTCCTTACTTCGATATGGAGGAGCTTGCTAGCGTAAAGATAAGAGAGGGCTTTATGTATGCACCTATCCACTTAGATGCTAAAGATGAAAGGATTAAAACGATACCGGAAATCTTGTTAAATTACAACGTTTACGGATCAATAAGGATAAAGGATTATGACGACGTAGAGAAAGCTGTAGACGTTCTACTTAGGCTTTCTGAAAGGGATTATCAAGCGGCTACGAGGCTAGCCTTTGTTCTAGGTAAGAGGTTGGCTACTCCGTACTTTCCGTTGGCGGCTACGGGAACTAAAGAAGGGTTCGCTATAAGCTTGCTTTACGTAAGGGAAGCTATTAAAGACCTAGGCTCCGCTATTAGGCTTCCCTATAGAATTAGGGAAATGGGGAGGGAAGTGGAGAAAGTCGGGAGGAAACTAAGAGTTGAATTTCTAGGCTTCGATTTAAGCCTATCTCCATGGATGGAGGAATCGGTTGGAGAGTTGGTGGAAAAGGTGGCCGGGGTGAAGATACCCGATCCCGGAACTCTCCACGCTATTTCGAGGATCAATCAGTACATAAGGGATCTCCTACTTGTCTCGGGAGTCAAGGTAACCGGGTTTAATGAGTTAATGATGCCGGTTGGGGAGGACGTCGTCTTAAAGGAGAGGGTGAGGGAGGGAGTTCTCAACCTCAGGGATTTATCGCGTTTAGCGAGCGTTTGCGTAGCCGGAATAGACATGGTAGCCGTGAACTACAATTGGGCTAAGGAATGGCTTTCCAGCTTTGTAGTCGATTTATTAGATGTACATAAGGTGAAGAGAAGGGTCATGGGGATAAGAGTTCTTCCGGTTAAGAAGAGGAAAGGCGAAGTTCGCTTCGATCGATTTGGCGACATCCCAATAGCGAATTATTGAGGTGAATGATGTGAGAAAGATCTTAATCGTTGGAGCTGGAAAGATGGGGAGGTGGTTCGCTAACTACTTTTCATCTAAAGGATACGATGTAAGGATATGCGATGTAAATAGGAGAAAGGCGGAAGAGGTAGCTAGAGAGGTAAAGGGTAAAGCTGTAGAAGGGCTTCGTGATGAAGAAATGGTATTGTGTGCCGTTAACTTGAGAAACGCCTCTAGAATAGCCGAGGATTTTTCAAATAAAGGGTTTAAGGGCTTATACATAGATATATCATCTCTGAAGAGAGGAGTTAACTCCGTTTTGAGAAAGGGAAGGATGATAGCCCTTTCAATCCATCCGTTGTTTGGTCCTGGAGCTAAGAGTATTGAAGGAAAGAGGATCGCATTAACTCCTATAGTAGATACTGAAACGGAGCTCGAAATGGCCAAAAAGCTATTTGAGAAAGCGAGGTTCGTAATCGTAGACGAAGAAGAGCACGATAGAACTATTGCTTACGTTATCCAACTTCCACAACTACTATCTCTACTGGCCTCTAAGGTCTTAAAAGATGAAAAGTTCATGCTCTTTGAAGGGACGAGCTTTTCGATGTTAAAGATGATGGTTGCCGTTTCTTTGTACCAGTCGGAGGAGCTTGCGAAAGAGCTTCTTGAGTTAAATCCTTACGTAAATGAAGTAATTGAGGAGTTGAAGAGAGGAGTTAACGAGATAGGTAAGGGAAAGGTGGACATTGGAGACCTCAAGTGGATGAGCTTGAAAAACGAATACGAGAGGGCTTATAGGTATTTCGAAGGTTAAGCAGTCCCTTTACTAGCTCTGAATTTTTCGGCTATTCTAGTGTACATTTCAAGCTCTTCCTTTGGCATAGGCTTTACCTTTTCCAACGCTTTCTTGAAGTGCTTCATGTATACCTTAAGCTCTTTAGCATGCTTAGATGCATCTTCAGGCTTTGGATACTTTCCTAAGTGCTCTCTAATAGCGAGCATAGCTGCTGTATTACATACTGCAGCTATATCGGCTCCCGTATATCCATCGGTCTTCTCGGCAAGCTCCTCTAAGCTTACATCTTCAGCTAAGGGCATCTTCCTAGTATGTACTTTGAATATTTCAAGCCTTCCTCTTTTATCTGGAGGGGGTACGTAAATTAGCTTATCGAACCTGCCCGGTCTCAGCAAAGCAGGGGCTATTATATCCCTGTCTCTTATACACATCTCCGAGCCCACGAGACCTCTCTACACCTCGTATG
>CALBHZ010000173.1 GCA_937892815.1 uncultured archaeon
GGGCTCGGAGATGTGTATAAGAGACAGTTTTAGATATTGGCTGTGCCAGTGGTTGGTTTATCTCTCAAATTTCCTCCTCTTTCCCTAATTTAGACTGCTTTGGCGTCGATGTTTATCAAGAAGCAATAAGGTATGCTCAGAAATCTTATCCTCATATTTCTTTAAGATTCCCTTTACTATTTCATTTGCATCGCTTCTCTTCATCTTCGATTTACAAACCGCGTAAGCCACTTCGCAAGCCATTCTAGGCTCCACCGGCGTAAACCTATCTTTATACTTATTCCTCGCAGCCCCCATAACGTACATGTTAGCTCCGCTTACAGCTGTTAGACCGTGTGCTGCGCTCTCATACAGCACCATTTCGGTACATGGGCCGGCTGCGGCCTTCCCCTTTGCAAAAGTTATAATCGAGGTATTGAGCGCGACGCTTTGAGAAGCTAAATTAGTAGCCCATAGAACTTCTCTAGTCGTAGTACAGGATTGTATCATATGCATTGGAAAGCTAGCTTGGAAATGCGCTTGATGAACGAGCAAGCCCTGGAGATGGTATGCTATGGCAATGATGGCGGTTCCTTCCGGTCCTCCACAATATCCTCCTAGTAGAGGACCGGTTAAAGCCGATACAAATTGACCATAGTGATGGAAGTGTAGCATTTTCCTCAATAGGTCGTAGTCCACCTTTAGCTCAGCAAGAGCGCCTACGAAGCCTCCGTCCGTTACCCATTTTCCCCACTGTGGATGGCTAGCTGCTATTTGTGCGGCATCGGTAGGAGCCGTAGCTACGCTAATGGTGAATATCCCCGGACGGCCAATCCTCCTCGCAGCCTCTTTAACGAGCATTGTATGGGCTACGGATCCCATGACTTCGGATGGTCCTCTAACTTTAATCGCTATCTTATTAATGCGGTCTAAAGCAGGCGAAGATATCCCATCAGCTAATGGATCTTTCATATATCCCATAGTTAACTGGATGTATATTTCCTCGGAACACGCTTGTCCCATAGGACCAAAGAGGCAAAATGGAGGATTTTCATCTTCTATTTTCCTCGCTCTCATCTTCCTTTTATCCCTTCCATAACCTACTTCAAACTCCCCTGGCAGAAGAGCTAGAGCTTCCTTTATCTCCTCTTCCGTAAACAAAATCCTCCTATGAGAGGTAGTACAGTAAGTGCCCGTATTTAGGTATAGATCGAAAGCAGCTTCAAATGCGCTCTTAGCTAGAGAATCGTCGTTCGGTATCACGTTATTGGGATCATACACTATATCGTACTCCTTAATTACACGTTTTAAGTTGGGAACTAGGATCTTTAAATCGAAATCGCTCTCGGTACAAATAGGGCCGTGTTCAGCTCTCTCGATTACTTCATCTAACTTATAGGGAGGAACCATATCTTCTGAGGTTCTAAAGTTCTATAAAAACCCTATGTTACCTTTCTCTTCAAAATGGTATATTTTTCATTATTTTTAATTAGTGAGGAAGCTAGGTAATATGTCATGAAAGTTTCTTACACAACGTAACTTATACCGCTTAAGGTAAACTTCAATGATACGTAAAGGAATACCAAACCGAATATGAGCTTAATTAGCCATGTAGGAGTTTTTGGTACCGCCCTAGCTCCAAGTTGTGCACCAATGATCGTTCCTACCCCTAAAGCTAAAGCGGCAATAATATCTACTAATCCTTGGTAGAGCTTAAACGCCCCGCTAATAACGGCCATACTTATGAAAGATGGAAGGGAGGTGCCGACGGCTATCCTTACTCCAGCTTTTAGTAAGTAAATAAAGGAAGGCACCAGAGCGTAGCCTCCTCCCAAACCCACTATCCCGGTTATTACTCCAATGGAAAAGCCTATTAAGCCCTTCATTACGTTGCTCCCAGGAATCGCTTTTCCGCCCTCCCTATTCAACTTAGGCCTCCGTATCCCTTCGTAGATCATCCTAATTGAAACGTATAGGAAAGCTAGCCCTAAAATAAGGTTCAGTAACCAAATTTGAGAAGATACGTAGAAAAACAGTAAGCTTCCAACAACGGCTCCCACCCCTCCGCTTATCCCGACAATTTTCACCGTTTGTAAATCGACGTTCTTTAACCTCAGATGAGCTATAGCTCCTGATGTAGCGGTTAATATTACAGCCGTTATGGTGGTTCCGATAGCTTCAGGTAAGGGATAGTTGAAAATGAAAACAAGTGTGGGAAGCATGATAACGCACCCTCCTATCCCAAGAAGCCCTCCTATAAAACCGGCTAATAAGCCGGTTATCAGAAGCATGGAGATAACAGCTACATCTATCACGGCTATACGTTCTAGATTTATGTATTTAAATTTATCTATCTGAACAAAGTTTTTAAATATGTGAATTTAAGATGTAACTTCTGTGAAGAGAGAAGTAGAAGATAGGCTTAAAACGTTAGTCAAAAAGGGGGTATGTTCTTTAGATGAGTTAGATAGCTACGTAAGGAAGCTTAAAAGAGTTTTGGAGAGATCTTTTAGCGAGGAAGAATGCAAAAAGATTTCAGAGTTTTATAAGGCCCTTTCTGATCCAACTAGGGTTAGGATTTTGAAGATGTTAAATATGAGAAGGATGTGCGTATGTGAATTAACGGCTGTTCTCGATCTATCTCAGCCTACGATAACTCATCATTTAAAGATCATGGAAAGAGCGAAGTTGATAAGGCCTAGGAAAAAGGGGAAGCTTACCTATTATGAAGTGATCGATTCATCCATCATTAAGAACATGGAAGAGGTGCTGAAGAGAAGATGAACTGTGGATACTGATAACGATCTCGGTCTTTAATATGTATGTGAAATTAACGATTAAATATATCTCCTCAGCTTTATGTATATGAGGGGAATTATCGTAGATACCAACATCAGAAGCAACGCGAAGAAATATCCATGCTCCCAGTACAGCTCCGGCATGTACCTAAAGTTCATTCCGTAAATGCTCGCTATCAAAGTTGGAGGCATGAAGATCGAGGCTATTATCGTAAATATCTTCACTATTTCGTTTGTGTTAACCGATATAGACGCCATGTAGACCTCTCCAACATGCCCAACTTGTGAGTATTGAGAATCTATCATATCCATTATCTTCGCTATATGATCGTAAACGTCTCTGAAATACTTCAAGTTTTCATCTGAAATTAAGATGTAAATTCCCTTTAAGATCGACCATAAAGCTTCTCTAGTTGGCCATACCGTTCTCCTGAAGGTAATCAGCATCCTCCTAATATCGCTCATCTTCGCGATTATCTCTCTCCTAGGGTTTTCCTCTGCCTCTTCTTCAAGCTTCGCTATCATCTCTCCTATTTCGTTTAGAAGTTCGAAGTATCTATCGACTATCCTATCAACTACTGCTAGGAAGACGAAGTCAGGAGATAGCTTAAGCGTTTTAGCAAGTCCGGGCTTGAAATACTTAGATAGTACTTCTTGAACGCATCTGTCCCTCCAATGAACCACTATAACCCAGTTCCTACCTACTATTATGTATACTTCGTTGACGATAAGATTCTCCTCTCCTAAATCTAATGAGTGTACTACTGTGAAAAGGTGATCTTCGTAATCTTCGACTTTAGGCCTTTGCCCCTTCGTTTGCATATCTTCGATTTCTAAGGGATCTATACCGAATTTCTCCTGAATGAAATAGAAATCCGAGTTGGTCGGTTCATTGAGCTCAACGAATATGTAATCCTTCACTTTCTTTAAATCGGGTATTTTAGCTACATCTATGGATGTTATATTCCCTCCTCTAACTACGACTGATTTGATCATAATGCTCTTACTTCTCTCTTTTACATAAATGTATTTCCATCGCCTATTGTCAATTCTGAATAAATATATTACATAACGAGTAAATATATTACATAAATTTAATCCATAAAATATAAAATTAAACTTTAAATACTTTGTGAATTAACGCGTAAATAGGTGCTGAGATGACCAAAGAGGAAGTTGAGAGACTTCTGGAGAAAGCGAAAAAGCCGGGGCGCTTAGCTCCCGCATATCACAAGTTTTATGAAGGGAAGTTACAGGTAATGCCTAAGTGTGCTATCAGAAACATGGACGACTTCGCAATTTGGTATACGCCAGGCGTAGCCGCTCCATGTAGGCTCATAAAGGAAAACAAGGACCTATCATTCGAGTATACGAATAGGTGGAACTACGTAGCGATAGTAAGCGATGGAACGAGGGTTCTGGGGCTAGGAGATATAGGGCCTGAGGCCGCTATGCCCGTTATGGAGGGGAAGGCTATCCTGTTCAAGTACTTGGGAGGAGTGGATGCGTTCCCCCTCTGCATCAATACTAAGGATCCAGAGAAGTTCTTGGAATTTTTGGAGATAATTGAGCCTTCTTTCGGTGGAATAAATCTAGAGGATATAGAGAAGCCTAAATGTTACTACATTTTAGAGGAGGCGAGGAAGAGGTTGGAGATACCGGTATGGCATGACGATCAACAAGGTACCGCTACGGTCACGCTTGCCGGCTTAATTAACGCCTTAAAGGTGGTTGGAAAGAAGATAAATGAGGTCGAAATTGCGATGATAGGTGCTGGAGCTGCCAACGTAAAGGGAGCTCACGTATTGATGCTTGCAGGAGCCGATCCTGGAAAGATCGTAATGGTAGATACTAAGGGAATACTACATGCTGAAAGAGAAGATCTGGAAGACATTAAGAAGAAGGATCCATGGAAGTACGATTTAGCGATGAAGACCAATAAGGTCGGTAAGAGAGGAGGGATAGCCGAAGCTTTAGAAGGAGCTGACGTTTGTATAGCGGCGTCTAGACCCGGTCCAGGGGTAATAAAGAAGGAATGGGTAGCGAAGATGGCAGATAACGCCATAGTTTTCGCCTGTGCTAATCCGATACCTGAAATATGGCCTTGGGAAGCTAAGGAGGCCGGAGCTAAGGTAGTAGCGACCGGGAGAAGCGATTTTCCCAATCAAGTAAACAATAGCTTAGGCTTCCCCGCTATATTTAGAGGAGTACTGGACGTAAGGGCTAAGACCGTTACAGACGAAATGTGCGTAGCGGCCGCGAAGGCCCTAGCTGAATTCGCTGAGGAAAAGGGAATTAGCGAAGATTATATAATTCCGAAAATGGAGGAATGGGAAGTCTATCCTAAGGAGGCCGTAGCCTGTGCTTTGCAGTCTATAAAGCAAGGAGTAGCTAGGGTTAAGCCGAGTAGAGAGGAGCTCTGGGAGAGAGCGGTTAAGATGATAAAGGAAGCTAGGGAATCGAGCAAGCAGCTAATGGAGGCTGGTTTAATTAAACAACCACCTCCCGAAGAAGAGGTTCTAGCAAGCTATAAGGACTTTTAACCACCTTTTTTCTTTTTAATGGTTAAAGGCTTATAAATTTCAAGGTTAAGAATTTCTTAAGGTATTGAACGAGCTTAAGGAGATAGAGGATGAGATTAGAAGCTGTAAGAAATGTCCTCTCCATTTAAGTAGGAAGAACGCCGTTCCCGGAGAAGGAGGTATAAGCTCTGGAGTTATGTTCGTAGGAGAGGCTCCTGGATATAATGAGGATATCCAAGGACGGCCCTTCGTAGGAGCGGCCGGCAAGCTCCTTACCGAATTAATAGAAAGAGTTCTAGGCTTTAAGAGATCCGAAGTATACATAACTAACGTCGTAAAGTGTAGACCTCCTAATAATAGAGATCCCGAAGAGAGCGAAATAGAGATATGTTCTCAATATTTAGAAAGGCAGATCAAAGCGATAAGGCCTAGCATCGTGATATCCTTAGGTAGGCATTCCACGTTATATTTCCTATCTAAGGCAGGTGTGAAAGCTAGAGGCATTATGTCGGTGAGGGGTAAGCCATACAAGGTTAGGATATCAGGCGTTTCCTTTACGCTTTTTCCAACTATCCACCCAGCTGCTGCTCTCTATAATCCCAATCAGAGAAGCATAATAGAAGAGGATTTTAAGAGAATTAGGAACCTATTAGGAGGGATAACGAGGTTCTTTTAACGAAAAACGTTGCGTAATTTTCAGATTGCTTAAGTTCGTTAAATCTTTTATATTCGAATATACATCTCCTATTTATGCCAAGAGTTCTTGTAAATGGAGTAGGAACTATAGGGAAGAGAATAGCACATGCTATCAAACTCCAAGACGATATGGAGTTAATAGGGGTAGCCGATATAGCGCCAACCTCTGTCCTGAAGAACGTATTAAGCGAGTTCGGACCTCTAAATGGAGTAGACCTATACGCGTCAACCGAGGAGGGCAAGAAGAGCTTAGAGAAAGGCGGACTTAAGGTAAAGGGGTTACTTAAAGATCTACTTGAGAAGAGGGAAGTTGATTTAATCGTAGATGCAACACCTGGAGGTGTCGGCGCTAAGAATAAGGAGATATATCGAAGGTACGGCGTAAAGGCCGTTTTTCAAGGAGGAGAGGAAGCGGAAGTAGCCGATATGACCTTCAATGCCGTAGTAAACTACGAAGAAGCGATAGGGAAGGACTTCGTAAGGGTTCCAAGTTGCAATACGACCGGCTTAGTGAGAACTCTACATGCGCTACACTCCAATATAGGGGTAAACTACGCCTTTATAGCGTTAGCGAGGAGAGCGGCCGATCCATGGGAGTATAAGAAAGGCCCTATAAATGCGGTGAGCTTCTCAAGCGTCCCTTCTCATCACGCTCCAGATGTTCTAACCGTCTTAAAGGATATAAAGGCGTTCTCTATGGCCATCGTTATTCCAACTACCCTAGCTCATACGCACATCCTTGAAGTAGAAATGAAGAGGGAAGCGAGTTTGGAAGAGGTGTTAAACGCCTTTGAGAAGCAAACAAGGGTTATATTACTAGACATGAAGGAATATCCATCTACATCTATGATAATTGAAAAGTTTAGAGATTACTGCAGATCGAGATACGATATGTATGAGATAGCGGTTATTAAGGATTCGGTGAACGTAGAGGGCAGAAGAGTTAGATGGTTTCAAGTCGTGCATCAAGAAGCGGACGTAGTACCTGAGAACGTGGATGCTATAAGAGCGATGCTTAAAATTGAGGAAGATAAATGGAAATCCATAGAGAAGACCAATAGATCTCTAGGGATTATAAAGTGAAATCGAAAATATTTATCTCTTCATATTTTCACCTATAATGTGGAAGAGCTGATCAAGCTTGTACTGAATAGGAAGCTAAGCGCAAATCAGATAGCTTTACAATTAATGGAAAAATCGTCCTCTTTACCATCTAATGAGATTGAAAAGGCGGCGGAACTGGCTTATAGGTTAAGACCAACGATGCCTATCTTCGGAAACGTTCTACTAGCAGTACTTGAACTTAGGGAGAAAGGGGAGAAGGTCGATGAACTTATTTCACTTTTCAAACGATCTATCAGCTCTTCCGTAGATCATGCAATAGAGTACTTGAAAGGAACAAAGGAGATCGCAACAATTAGTTTTAGCTCTCAAGTTCTCATGCTTCTTGAAGCCTTAAGCCCCGAAAAGGTGTTCGTCTCCTTATCTAATCCCGGAGGAGAAGGTAGGGCTTTAGCAAATGAGCTTAGAAGGCGAGGAATCGACGTTCGTCTTCTATGTGATTCTGCTATCTGTTACGCAGCTAGAGAAGCGGATGTGGGAGTTGTGGGAGCGGACGCTTTGTACTCAGATGGATTTTTAAATAAAATAGGAACTAGGGCCTTAGCGCTGTTTCTTAAAGAGTATTCGAAGAAGCTGATAGTTCTATCGACGTCTTTTAAGTTCGATCCATTAAGAACCCATAAATTCGAGTACGCCGAGGAAGTAAGCGGTTGTCCCTTATTCGAATTCGTTCCCATATACGATAATATACTACTATCTCTTGAAGATGGGATCTGTAAATGGCGCTATAGAGATCCGAGGAAGTTCATTCAAAGTAATCTGTAATATACGTATGAAGAGATGAGATAGGGTTTGCTAAAAAGCCAAGCCTTCTCAATGAATAAGCGAAATCCCTTGAGTGGCCGAATACAGTATATATTCTATCCGGATTCGACCTTTTAACGAAGCTAATAAGCTCGTCATAATCGGCGTGATCGCTAAGGGGTAAGCCATTCCTAATCTTATTAATTGCCCAGCCCGTAAAAGCAATGTACCTTATACCTAAGTTTTTCAACATTCTAACGATTGTAGGGTTATTAGGCGCTATTAGTAGAAATGGCCTATTTTTCGGCAATTCCTTTATATTTGATGTTACGCTATCGGGGTACGGTATATCAATACCCATTTTTCGATATACTGAATTAAACATTTCAATAGTTTTGTATACGTAAAGAGGTTTCCAACTCTGGAATAAATACGTAAGTAGCTGAGCTTTTCCCAAAGAATAACCAAGTAATGCTATTCCCTTGCCTTTTTCGAACTCACTCGCTATTGCGTTCATGGTATTTCTTAAAATCCAGGCTAGATGAGGGAACTTATACTCGCTTCTCCCATAAGTTGAATCCACGATAAGGGTCTCGCAACTTCTACTTCTCGCTTTATCTAAAAAGCCCCTCGGCCTTCCGGCAATATCTCCAGTATAAAATACCCTCCCCTCTATTAGGATTCCTCTACTACCTAGTATATGACCAGTATCTACTAGCTCCACTCCTCTCAAATCTTCAGTGTATTCCCTTACCCTATATCCTTTAGCTTTCAGTATTTCAACGGTTTCTCTCGAAGCTATTACTTTGGAATCTCCTATGTATGGGGGGACGTGATCGGAATGTGCATGAGAAATGAAGATGTATTTAGAATTTACAGTGTATTTAGGATCTAGAGCTATCCAGTCGTCTTTGAACTTTACCATTAAAACTCCTTTTTTCACTTTAATTCCAGAAGGGTCCATTATCTCTCTAACGGGAGAGAGGGAATATAACCTTTATATGATCGCCAGATTTAATGTCTTCTTAATTTTCCGAAGACCTAAATCCTCCTTAAGTAAAAAGTAGCTCAACTTAAGTAGGAAATGGAGGATGAAGTCTAGATGTGCGTTTTAGAAAAATTCCCATCTAAACATATAGCCGGATAAGTAAGGATGATCTTAGAGGTGTTAAAGGCTGTTCTTTTAATGTATTGAAAAGTTAAAAATTGTTCGCTTAAAGATCGATATTACATAACATTTAATACGGCCTCTTGTTAAAATATCCTTAAGATGCCCGTAAGGATAGGTCTTATAGGCAAGACAAATACCGGTAAAACAACCTTCTTCAATGCAGCTACTCTTTTGCAAGCCGAAGTCAATAAATATCCATTTACAACTAAAGAGCCCTTTCAAGGGATAGCTTATGTAGTAACCTTATGCGTATGTAAGGAGCTTGGAGTTAAGGATAACCCTCAGAATTCAGCTTGTATAGATGGGTGGAGATATGTGCCTATAGAGCTATGGGATTTACCTGGCCTTATTAAAGGGGCTAGCTACGGCAGAGGACTAGGGACTAAATTCCTAACCGTAGCGTCGGCTAGCGATGCTTTAATTCACGTCGTAGATGCTTCGGGAAGTATAGATGAGGAGGGGAGGATAGCTGAGCCTGGAACTAGCGATCCGGTTAAGGATTTTGAAGAAATAGAGGGAGAGCTTGTTAACTGGTACAAGAGGTTAATCGAACATAATAGAGATAAGATAGCGAAGAACATGAAGAATCCGAGAACGGATCCAATTGAAGCGATAGCGAACCCTCTACATGGAGCTAAGATAACGGAGGAACACGTCAGGTTAGCTTTAAGGAGAACGGGTCTTAGCGCGGAAGATTTCAATAATTGGTCAGACGAGCAGATGTGGAAGTTCGCAGGAGCTTTAAGGGAAATATCCAAGCCAACGATAATACTGGCCAACAAGATAGATATTCCTGGGGCCGAGAAGAACTACAGGAGGCTCAGGGATGCTTACAAAGACTTAATTGTAGTTCCAGCTAGCGCCGAAGCGGAGCTGGCCTTGAGAAGAGCCGAACAAGCTAAGCTCATTAAATACATACCCGGAAGCGAGAGCTTTAAAGTAATAAATGAAAGAGCTTTAAATGAGAAACAAAAGTGGGCTTTAGAGTTCATAGAGAGGTTTATAATGAGAGAGTACTTGAGGACCGGCGTTCAATTCGCCTTAAACGTAACGGTTTTCAAGCTTTTGAGAATGAACGCCGTGTACCCGGTTTACGATCCAGTAAAGTTAAGCGATAAACACGGGCGGGTTCTACCGGACGTATTCTTAATGCACGATGGCGCTACAATTAAGGATTTAGCCGAAGAAATACATTCGGAGTTGGCTAAAGGTCTATTGTACGGGATAGACGCTAGAACCGGTTTAAGGCTTCCCGTAGATTATAGGTTGAAAGATCGCGATATTATAAGTATCGTTTCCACTACTAGGAAGTAATTACTTCTTTTTTTGAACCTTCTCCTCTATCGGTCCTACGGTCTTCTCCAACTCTTTCTCTATTTCCTCAATTGGCTTTGGTTCGGGAGCCGTTGCTATGGTATAGCCTATCCAAGCTATAATTCCGAGGATAATCGCTACGGCTACAAATGCGGTAATTTTAAGAACTTCGATAAACCACGGAGATAAAAATACAAGCCATGCATACGATACGATACCGATAACGCTTAAAATAGATATTATTAATCCTATCATCTTATCTTTGCTCAAATCTCATGTTACTAACGCTTCCAGAATTAATAAATTTTTATTACCCGACCACGAACGATAAGACAATTTACGACTTACGACATAGAAAATACTTTAAATACCTTTATATCTAAGCTCGAAGGAAGGTATACTAACGGTTGATAGGCTGGTTATTAGAAGAGCTTTTCCGTAGAGCTGGCGTGAAGATAGTAGCTAAAGAGGAAGTTCTAAACGTTGCCAGAAGGTACTTCTTCATTAACGCCTTCGATGGCTTAATGATATCTTTAGGAGTGTTATTGGGAGGTCACTTTGGAGCGCATATTTCGAGTAGAGGTCTCCTATTCGCTTTAATAGGCTCCGTAATAGCTATGGGCCTATCGGGTTTCTTCGGAGCGTACATTTCTGAGAGAGCTGAAAGATTGAAGAGCATAAAGGAGATAGAAAATCAAATACATCAGGATCTATCCGGTACAAGATACGAAAACCAGCTGAGGCAAATGGGATATCCTTCTCCTGAATCTGCTGCTGCAAGTGCTTTATGGCAAAAGGGAGGAGTTGCACCTGAACCGCACGAAACACCAGAGGTGGTTATGAAAGGAGAAAGTGGTGTAAGCAAGGAAAATCTTCTGTTCTTAGCTCTTCTCGTTATTGCACTTATTCTTCTTCTGAGGAGATGAACCATGATCGTGAAAATAACCGTTTCAGTCTCAAAAACTTCTGGAAGAAGCCTTTCAATAGCTGGTATGCCAGTTTATGTTGAAGACAGGCAGAAAGGCTGGAGGCTTACTGTAGTTGACAGAAATAACTTAAGAATAATCTTTGACAGAGTTCTGAAAACAAAAGATGACATCGCATGGTATGTTGCAAAATTTGAGCATCCACCGAACATAACGATAATAGC
>CALBHZ010000174.1 GCA_937892815.1 uncultured archaeon
GTAGTGTTCTCGTGTCCTTACTTTACGGATGGCGTTCTCTTCGCTAAAACGGCAGATGAGTTAGGCCTTCACGGCCAAGTGGTCTTTATAGCCGGGGCTGGAGCGTGTGGCTACGTTGACGAGGCTTCTATAGAGGCTGCTGGAAAAGCTGTAGAATGGTACACGAACACGTATGGTTATAACCCATATGCGCCGGGAGAGTGGAACCAGAAGTTCGTTAAGGAGTTCCAGAAGAGGATGGGTAGGTTACCGCAAGATGCCAGCGGAGAGATCTACTACAGCTTGTGGGTTATTAAGGAGGCTTTAGAAAAAGCAGCCGAGATCAATCCAAGCGATCCACTAAACCCCGATGTACTAAGACAAGCGTTCTTCAGCTTAGATATAACCTCCGGACCAGCGGCTCAGACGTATCCGAGCGGTCATATCAAGTTCGATGTTCATGGAGATAACGCTTACGGAAAGACAATAGTTATGCAGGTTATAAACGGAAAGCCGTGGGTAGTTTGGCCTACTGAAACAGCGCAGAAGGAACCTGTATTTCCGAGACCCGACTGGAAACCCGCTAGTTAGAGCCTCCCTTATTTTTTATTCAATAAAAAAGATATTAAGTGAGAACTAGATAGGATTTACATGAGTAGAATACTAGTGGCTTTAGGAGGAAATGCAGTTAAGCAGGCGCACGAAAAAGGGACTTATGAAGAACAGTTTAAGAACGTGAGGATAGCATGTAAACACCTTCTCGAACTTGTTAAGAAAGGTCATCAACTAGTTATAACGCATGGAAATGGGCCGCAGGCCGGCGCCCTTTTAATCCAGCAGGAAACCGGAATATCGATGGGAATACCTCCTCAGCCCCTAGATATCGTCAATGCGATGACCCAAGGACAGATCGGATACATGATACAGCAAACGCTAACGAACTACTTTATAAAGGAAGGGATAAACATACCTGTAGCAACCGTAGCTACCCAAGTCCTCGTTGATAAGAACGATCCCGATTTCAAAGATCCAAGCAAGCCCGTAGGTCCATTTTATACAAAAGAAGAAGCTGAGGAAGTGAAGAAGCCAAACTGGATAATCAAGAAGGTGAAACCTGGAGAAGGGAAGGTGTACAGAAGAGTAGTACCATCGCCAGATCCCATTAGGATAGTAGATGCTGAAGCTATAAAGAGGATGGTGGATGCCGGAATTATAGTTATAGCAAGCGGCGGAGGAGGCATTCCGGTAATACAAAGGGAAGATGGAACTTATGAAGGAATAGAAGCGGTAATCGATAAGGATAAAGCTGGAGAGAGGTTAGCTGAAGTCATTAACCCGGATATCTTCTTGATATTAACCGATGTAGAAAAAGCCTATCTCAATTACGGTAAGCCAAATCAAAGGCCCATCGACAAAATGACCTTGGAGGAGGCTAAGAAATATCTAGAAGAGGGACATTTCTTAGCTGGAAGCATGGGCCCCAAGGTGTTGGCGTGCATAAGGTTCTTAGAATGGGGGTTGAAGAGGGGAGAGAAGAAGAGAGCTATAATTACGGCCTTAGATAAAGCGGTAGACGCTGTAGAAGGAAGGACTGGAACACATATCGTTTGCTAAAGCATCGCTTACGACACTTAGCCGAACGTGTCTCATGAAGTATTTGTTTTAACTACGTACTGCCTTTTAATCCATTCTCCCCTCGTTTTTTCCAGCACTCTCCCCTCTTCCGCTATCACCTCTCCTCTTAAAATAGTGTACAGTATCCTCCCCTTAAGTTTCCATCCTATGAAAGGTGATATTGGATTCTTAGAATAGATATCTTCCTCCCTTATCACCCACTCAGACTTAGGATCTACTACGACTAAATCGCCATCGCTTCCAATACTAATAGCTCCCTTCTTAGGGTATAGCCCGAAGAGCTTTGCAGGTCCTTCAGATAAGAGGTAAGATAACCTACTTAGCTCTATCCTACCCTTTAATGCTGCATCTAACATTAACGGAAAGAGCGTTTGAACTCCTATAAATCCAGAAGCCGCTTCCCAAATATCCGCTTCCTTTTCCTCTTTAGAATGCGGCGCGTGATCTGAAGCTAAAGCGCTGATAGTTCCGTCTCTTACCGCTCTCCAAAGCTCCTCTCGATCTTCTTCGCTCCTTACTGGAGGATTTATTTTTATCAGCGTTCCGTACTTCTCGTAATCCTCCTTAGTTAGGAAGAGGTATTGAGGATTCGTCTCTCCAGTTACGTTTAACCCTTCCTTTCTCGCCTTCCTCAAAAGGTAAACTCCTTCCTTCGCGCTCATGTGCACGATGTGGACCTTTCCTCCCGTTCTCTTGGATAACAAAATCAATCTCTGAACGGCTTCTTCTTCGCATATAGGAGGTCTAGAATCAGTATGAGCTAAGGGATCTCTCCTCTCACTCTCCCTCATTTTCTTAGTAAAGTACTTTACCATCGACATATTTTCGGCATGGAAAGCTAAAGTTACATCCAATTTAGCCGATTTCTCTAGAATTTCAAAAACCGTTCCGTCATCCGGTGGAGGTATATTCCCGGTAGTGGGACCCATGAAGATCTTAAACCCTATAGCCCCCGCTCTAACCATTTCCTCAAACTTATCGGCATTACTATCGTGTATAACTCCGTAAAGGCCGAAATCTACATGAGCTTTAGGCTTCAATAGCTTAGCCTTATCCAGTAAAACGTCTTTAGAATCTACCGGAGGCAAGGTATTGGGCATTTCCAGCACGGTAGTAACCCCACCGGCCGCGGCCGCTTTGGTCCCATGAGCGAAGTCATCCTTGTACTCTAAGCCCGGCTCTCTCATATGTACATGTTCGTCTATTACGCCTGGAAAAACCAACTTACCTCGTGCGTTAATCCTGTGAACGTAGCCTACGTCTAACTCTTTCCCTATAATTTTGATCTTTCCCTCTCTAATTAAGATGTCTGCTTCAACTAACCCGGAAGGTAGAACTAGAGTTCCTCCTTTTATTAAGAGATCGGATCCCATCGTAAGAGGTAATTCAAGAACGGGTTATTAATCGTTTAGTTGAAATTATAATTCTGATAAAAGCTTTTTAAATGATATGGAATTCTCATTAATCGATGGATCTACAAAAGAGCTTTTCTATTATCGGTAGGAAAACGAGGAGGAAAGATGGAATAGCTAAGGTAACTGGGCAAGAGCTATACGCTTCCGATATATCCTTGCCCGGAATGCTTCATGCAAGGGTTTTAAAAAGCCCATACCCTCACGCTAAGGTTAAGGAGATAGATGTAAGCGAAGCTGAGAAGCTAGGAGCTGTAGTCATCACTTATAAGGACGTACCGAAGGTAAGGTTTTGCCCTAGGCTAGTTAGCACTCCTGAGGCTACGTATAAGGATTGGCTTGTTCTAACCGATAAGCCCCTATTCGTCGGAGAGCCCGTTGCAGCGGTAGCGGCTGAAACTGAAGATCTGGCTCAAAGGGCTTTAGAGGCAATTAAGGTCGAGTTCGAACCTCTAGAACCGTCTTTCGATGCTCTCGAATCTATGAAGCCTGGGAAGCCGCTCCTCCATGAAAAGATACTATTAAGGGATGAAGAGGTAGAGGTTAAGAATAACATAGCTTGTTCTCTCGAAATCACTGAAGGAGACGTAGAGAAGGCCTTTCGAGAAGCTGATGTAGTAATTGAAAGGGAGTTTAGAACGAATAGAAGGTACCATGCTCAACTCGAAACCAAATGCGCGGTAGTCAAACCTGAGCCAGATGGAGGAGTAACGATATGGTGCACTACTCAAACCATCCACAATACTAGGATATTAATACATGAGATATTTGGAATACCAATGAATAAAATCAACGTTAAAAAGGTAGCTTTAGGAGGAGGGTTTGGATCGAGCATACAAGCTAATATCGTAGTTCCAATTGCGGTTGCTTTAGCTCTTAAAGCGAGAAGGCCCGTAAAGCTCGTTTATACGAGAGAGGAAGATATGCACGAACACGTCTCTTACCAAATGATATTTAGGCTAAAACTTGGAGCTACTAAAGATGGCAAGCTTATAGCCGGCCAATTAGAGAATATAATGGATATAGGGGCTCATCAAATACAAGCCTACCCTTTGTTAGGTTGCGTAGTAGGGTGGTGGGTATCTCTGTACAAGCTTCCAAACATGAAGTACGTAGGTAAAGCGGTTTACACTAATAAAGTTCCGTCCTGCGCATTTAGGGGATATGGCAATCCTCAGATAACTTGGGCTGTTGAAACCTTAATGGATGAAATGGCTGAAAAATTAGGAATAGATCCATTAGAATTCAGGCTAAAAAACTACATCGGTAAGGGAGATGTATTTTGGGGACAGGGACCGACGGTCAAGTCGGTTATTCAAAGTTGCGGAGTTGAGGAAATACTGAGGAAGGGAGCTGAGCTTATAGGGTGGAAAAATAGACCTAGACCTGGAGAGCAGAAAGGTAGGTTTAGGAGAGGAATTGGTTTAGGTAGAGGGTTCCATACATCAAGTGCAGGCTCTCCTATTTCCGGAAACGTAGTAGATTATACGGGCTGTCTCTTATACACATCTGACGCTGCCGACGAATTAGACGGTGTAGATCTCGGTGGTCGCCG
>CALBHZ010000175.1 GCA_937892815.1 uncultured archaeon
ACCTTAACGAATGAA
Source organism: uncultured archaeon (assembly GCA_937892815.1). Classification (GTDB taxonomy): domain Archaea; phylum Thermoproteota; class Nitrososphaeria; order Conexivisphaerales; family CALBHZ01; genus CALBHZ01. The sequence goes on from CALBHZ010000175.1 coordinate 16, forward strand.
TCCTCATATTCTATTTTCCTCATCTCCCCTTAACGCTATTAGCTAGAAGACGTTTATAAATTTCCTCATTTTAAAAGCGGAAAGATGGCTAGGGTAGTTGTACTGAGATTAGGTCATAGAAGGGAAAGAGATAAAAGGATAACAACTCATTGCGGTCTTGTAGCAAGAGCTTTTGGAGCTTCAGAAATTATACTGTCTGGAGAGGAAGATAATGCGGTAATGGAGAAGCTTAAAGATGTAGTTGAGCGATGGGGAGGACCATTTGAGATAAGCTACGTAAAAAATTGGAAAGATTTCATAAAGGAATGGAAGGAAAGAAGAGGCATAGTGGTACATTTAACCATGTACGGCATACCTATTCAAAAGGCAATAAACGAAATTAAAGAGAAGTTCAAAGATAGTGATTTATTAGTGATAATTGGAGCGGAAAAAGTTCCTAAGGAGGCATACTTTCTAGCGGATTTTAATGTAAGCATTACCAATCAACCTCATTCTGAGGTAGCTGCTCTAGCTATATTTCTTGATAGGCTATTTCAGGGAAAGGAGCTTGAGAGGGAATTTGAGAACTGGAAGGTTAAAATCATACCACAGAAAAGGGGTAAGGCGTTGGTAAAAAGGGATAGCTAAGATATACGTTCGATATCCCTAATTGCCCATTCCGGTCCCGTAAACTCCAAACTTACCAATCCTTCTCCAACGCGTCTCTCTACAATCTTGACCATCGGCTTCATCCACTCCGCTACCTTAATAAGCTTCTTCGCTTTCTCTTCCTCAACGGTTAGCTCTAGTTTCTTCGCTTTAGTTACCTTTTCGTAAATCATTTTCTTTAAATCTTCAACACCTTCGCCCGTTTTAGCAGATATAGCTATACGTTCTACATCTTCAGGAATCAGTCTGCATTTTCTTTCCACTTCCTCCTTACCAACTAGGTCTATCTTATTTAAAACAACGATGGTTTTTGAAGGATCTACAGCGAGCTCGGCCAAAACATCCATACTCGCTTTCAACCTTCTCTTGAATTCTTTTTCATGAACACTACAATCTACTAATAGCAAGACCATATCAGCAAATTTAAGCTCTTCCAATGTCGATTTAAAAGCCTCAATCAAATAATGAGGAAGACGATCTATAAAGCCTACTGTATCCGATATAAAGAACTCCAGATCTCTATAGGTGTACTTCCTAACGGTTGTTGAAAGAGTCGTAAAAGGCTTACCAGTAACCTTGCCATCTTCATCTGTTAAGAGATTGAATAGTGTGGTTTTTCCTGCACCGGTATATCCGGCTAAAGATATAAATGGCGCATTAAGCTCTCTCCTCTTCTTCCTTTGTAGCTCCCTCCTCGTGCTTACTTTTTTCAATTTTTCCATTAAGTTGTGTATCTGTCTATTTATGCTTCTAACGTACTTCTCTGCTTCATATCTACCATATCCATGCATTCCGGGCTGTTCTCCCATCCTCACTCTCCTAACCATTTCCTTTACTCTGGGAAGCTCGTAAATTAGTTCAGCTAGCTTTACTTGTAATTTAGCTTCAGGTGTGAAGGCTCGTTTTCCGAAGATCTCTAGTATCAACTTTTCACGATCTATTACATCTTTACCGATAAATCTCAAAAGATTATAACATTGAGTAACTTTTAACTTTTCATCTACAATAATGCAATCAACGCCTAACTCCTCGGCTCTCCTCTTAACTTCTCCGGCCTTTCCCTTCCCTATGCCATATTTCCCCAATCCTAACCTCTTCACCGTTATTATCTCTACTACCTTGTAATCAGCTGCTTCAGCTAGCCCTAATGATTCCTCAATTATATCTTTCTCCTTGTACGTTACTAAAATCGCTGTCTTACAAACCATTTTCTATATTCTTTCCTCTTCCTCTATAATTTTAACTTTAAGTACATGCTCGATTTTCTTAGCCAAAGGAATGCTAGGCTTTAACTTCCCTGTCTCCAATTTGCTTATTACTGAGGATTTTTCACCCAGCTTTCTTCCCAGTTCCTCCTGTGTTAGCCCTAATCGCTCTCTGGCTTCCTTAATAACCTTATAGTAGTCCTCTCTTATGTATAGCTCACTTAAACTCTCATCCTTTACCCCAAAGTTAAATCCGGTTCTTGTAATTACTGGCTTTTTCTTGTAAGTTACGCTTTTCCCAAGCTTCGAACATTTATCACATACCTTCAATATAGCGCCCTCGATTTCAACGGTATGAATTTTTCCAGTAATATTTCTTCCACAAAGCTCGCATTTCAACTTAGACTTAAATAAAGGGGTGGGAATTTTAAACTTTCCTCTTAAGATTAATAAAAGCTGAAGTATAGGCTTTTGAGCGTTGAACTGGATGCAAAGGAAGATAGCATTACATCTAGATTACGTATATGGATCAGGAACCTCGCGTTTCTGGCCTCTTGAAGAACTTACATTCGATCTTTCTAAACGAACCGGAAGAATAAAATACGTATATAGCAAAGAGGGGTTGCTCGCTACCATTAGAGAAAACGGGAGTTTAGCATTAACGATCTTAGGTGCTACGCTTCTTGCAAGATCTGATGGATTTAAAAGAGGATATTGCGTAACGGTATCCGATGAAGCGGTAGGTCCCGTATCTGAGGGAAGAAGCGTCTTCGTTAAACACATTATTAAGTGTGGAGAGCTTATAAAGCCTAAGTTAGATGTAGTTGTTCTAGATAGGAAGGGAGAGGTAATCGCGGTAGGTCAAAGCGTAGTATCAAGTAGAATGATAGCTGAGTTGAAGAAGGGTGTAGCGGTAAAGGTTAGAGAAGGCTTAAAAACGTCAAAAATGTATGATTAAGTCGGTATGTTTGATAGTAGGCAAGCGAGAAGGATGTTGGAAAGAATGGGGGTGAACATGAAAGAAATAAGGGGAGCTGAGGAAGTTATCATAAAAACAAAGGATAAGGAAATAGTGGTTAAATCCCCTTCCGTTTTCGAGCTCCAAACAAAGGGCTTAAGGATTTTCCAGATATCTGGTGGAGAGGTGGAGGAGAAGAAATTAGAAGAGCCCCTATTCAAAGAGGAAGACATCCTGCTCGTAATGTCTCAAACCGGAGTAGATAGGGAGAGGGCTATAGCCGCCTTGAAAGAGGCCAATGGAGACATAGCGTTAGCGATCATACGACTTCAAACTTAGACTAAAAATAATTTTGTCAAAATTTTTTATACATCAGATATGGGACAGAGGGTAGGTTAAGGCTTTCCTCTCATAAGGTCTTAAACAACCATTTTGTAAAAAAATCTTGACAAAAATATATATGACATCGCTTAATTAAGAAATTAGGGCAATAAAATTATGTCATCTAGCGGGAAGATAAAGTTTGTAAGGAAAAGAGATGGGAGGATAGTTCCGTTTAATCAAAATAAGATTACCGAAGCAATATGGAAGGCTGAAAGAGCGGTCGGAGGTCGCGATAGGAAGATAGCGGAAGAACTATCGAATAGGGTAGTGAGTATACTTGAGGAAAAGTTCGTAGATAAGATACCGACCGTTGAAGAGATCCAAGATATAGTAGAACGGGTGTTAATAGAAAGTGGAAGAGCAAGAACCGCGAAAGCCTACATATTATACAGGCAAAAGAGGACGGAGATAAGAGAGGAAAAGAAGAAGATACTAGAGAAGGAGAAGATTGACGAAGTAGATAAGGCCTTTGATTTGAACGCGCTTAGAGTTCTAAAAGCAAGGTATCTGAGAAAAGATGAGAAAGGAAGGTTAATAGAATCTCCGAAAGACCTATTTACGAGGGTTGCTATCCATGTAGCACTACCCTCCATTTTATATGATGAGAAGATATACAGCAAAGAAGGAAGCAGTAAAAGGTTTTCAGATGAAGAGTTTAATCCTAGAGAATTCGCTAATAAGGTACAAATCGGAAAGTACAAGCTAAATGAATTTCATCTTGAAGCGCTAAAAAGACTATATGATAGGATGAACCATGAAGGGAAAATGAAATTATCTTGGTCCGAGTTCTTTAGAAGGCTTAAAGAAGGAGAGTTTTCATCTTATGAGAAGGAAATTGACGAATTCTACAACTTAATGGTCTCCAAGAAGTTCTTACCTAATACGCCAGCTCTCGCTAACTTCGGAAATTATCTGGGTATGGGCTCTGCATGTTTTGTCCTCGACATAGAGGATTCTCTTGAGAGCATTATGGATACATTGAAGAACGCGGCCTTGATATTTAAAGCAGGAGGGGGAGTGGGTTACAACTTCTCAAAACTAAGACCTGAAGGAGACTTCGTTAGAACTACAAGTGGCATAGCCTCCGGACCTGTAAGTTTCATGAGGTTATTTGATACTATGACTGAGGTGATAAAACAAGGAGGGATAAGAAGAGGAGCAAACATGGGAATATTGAATATAAGCCATCCAGATATAGAGAAGTTCATTAAAGCAAAAGAAGGCAATAGAGCGTTAAGGAACTTCAATATTTCAGTATTAATACATAAGGACTTCTGGGAATACTATAGGGAGAACAAGCCCTATCCATTAATAAATCCAAGAACCAAAAAACCCGTTAAGTACGTAAATCCTAGACAACTTTTCGATATGATAGCATATCAAGCATGGGAAAGTGCGGAGCCAGGTGTGATATTTGAGGATAAGGTTAACGAATTTAACCCTCTATATGAGGCAATGGGGCCCATAGTGTCAACTAATCCATGTGGTGAAGTCCTACTCTATCCTTATGAATCTTGTAACTTAGGAAGCATCAATGTATGGGCGTTCGTTAAAGAGAAAGAGGACGGTTCAGTATACTTTGACTGGGAGGAGCTTAAAAGGGCTGTTAAAGCAGCGGTAAGGTTCCTAGATAATATAGTAGATATCAACAAGTACCCACTAAAGGAAATCGAGAGGATGACACTTAAAACTCGAAAAATAGGTTTAGGGATAATGGGTTTAGCAGATCTGCTATTTGAGCTACAAATACCGTATAACAGCAAAGAAGGATTAGAATTCATGGAAAGGCTAATGGAGTTCATTAATTATCATTCTAAGGAAGCATCGATTGAGCTTGCTGAAAAGAGAGGAAGATTCCCACTATTTGATAAGAGTAGGTATAGGAAAGGTGATTTACCTTTTGCCGGGTTCTATAGGAGGGAGGAATGGCGCTTAGATTGGAAGACTTTAGCTAAGAGGATAAAGGAGAAGGGAATTAGAAATGCGTATACAACTGTAATAGCCCCGACTGGAAGTATTTCCATGATAGCAGGGTGTAGCAGCGGCATAGAGCCAGTTTTCGCTCTCGTATATGAAAAGAGCGTTACTATAGGGAGCTTCCAATACGTAGATCCCGTATTTGAAAAGGTTATGAGAAGGGAAGGGCTGTACGACATTGACTTATTACAAGACGTAATACATAATAGAGGAAGCATACAACAAATCCCATACATTCCAGATAAGCTAAAAAGGGTATTCGTAACGGCCTTAGACATATCGCCAGAAGATCATGTTAAAGCCTTAGCCGCTTTTCAAAAGTGGGTAGATAGCTCAATCTCAAAAACGATAAATCTTCCATCAACCGCTACAGTAGAAGATGTTAAACGGGTGTATCTCTTAGCGTATCAGCTAGGATGTAAGGACGTAACGATTTACCGCGATAAATCGCTCCCCATTCAAGTTCTTAAAACGGCTTCTTCGGAAAATAGTCTACTCACGTTTAGAACCGCCGCTCCTAGGGAACAGAGAGAATTGTCTGTTGATAGATGTCCATCTTGTGGAACGTCTCTAGTCTACAAAGAAGGATGCGCAACATGTCCTATCTGTGGATGGAGCGTTTGCGTTAGTGCGTAGGCATAAGCGTTCCTCCACATCTCTTACATTTTTTGATGTGTAGAGGGCTAGCCCACCCGCACTTCGCGCAAACGCCCACACTCGCCATCAACTTGCAGTATGGCAATGATTCCACCTTGGAGGTAATGGATGCTAACCCTTCCGCATCGGTCCATACTTCTATGTATATACCTCCATCTAATGAATTAATTAATTGAATAATCT
>CALBHZ010000176.1 GCA_937892815.1 uncultured archaeon
TCAAGCAGAAGACGGCATACGAGATGTAGAGAGGTCTCGTGGGCTCGGAGATGTGTATAAGAGACAGGGTAATAAGCGATTAATGAGGAAGAGGTTAAACGGTATGTGTTTGTTGCTAATTTTATACAAAGTTTTAGAAGGGTTTCCTATCGTCGCTCTTCACAATAGATATGCGGAAAGGGATACGTACGAACATCCTCCTAGAAGGATTTCTTCCAATGGTAAGCGCTTAGCTTTCTGCCCGATAGACGTTAAAAGCCGAGGTACGTGGATCGGTTTTAACGATTCGGGCTTGTTTATAGCCGTTACCGATCAACACACGAAGATCGTTAAGGAGGCTAAGAGGAGCAGAGGGAAGTTAATTGTAGATCTCTTAACCAACTTTACGAGCTCCGAGGAGGCTATTTCATATTTGAAGGAAGAGGTAGGTAAAGGGTATAAAAGGGCCAATTTTATAGTTCTAGATGGAGGTAAGGGATATCATTTAATACACGATGAGAAGCTGATGGTAAGAGAGCTGGAGAGTGGAGCTTACGTTATTACTAACTTCACCCCAATACCTGGGATGGAGGTAAAGGACGAACAGAAGAGGGTCTTTGAAGAGGCCCGAGTTAGGGAAAGAAGAGCCTACGAATTAGCTAATAACTTGAAAAAGGAGAATATAGATGACGTAGTAAGGGGGTTAATGTCAATTGCGAGCGATCACGAACACGGGTTAAGCGAGCTTTCGATATGTTATCACGGAAAGGGAGATAGGGTTATGAGCTCATCAACGATAATAGCGGTAGGCGATCGGTTAGAGAATTCTAAGATATTCTATTGTAGAGGGAATCCATGCAGGGGAGAATTTTTAGACTTCTCTCATATAGTTAGTTCTCAGGAGGAAATCGTGGTCAAGTCTGAGAAGTTGAAAGGTAGAAAAATTGCTTTATGCGTTACGGGAAGTGTTGCTGCTATCGAGGCCCCTAAGCTGGCGAGGGAGTTATTGAGAAATGGAGCGGAAATACGCTGTTTCATGACGAAACATGCAATCAATTACTGTATAAGCCCTAAGCTTATGGAGTGGGCAACGAAAAATGAGGTAATTGTAGAGCTGTCGGGAAACGTCGAGCATTTAATTGATTTTGATGCCGTGTTGATCTATCCAGCTACCTTGAATACAATTAACAAGATAGCTCAAGGGATAGCCGATAACGCCGTAACTACCTTATGTGCTTCTATTCCAGCTGATAAGCTAATAATCGCTCCTGCTATGAACTTGAAGCTATACTCCAATGGAATTTTCCAAGAAAATATTTCCAAACTTAAACGTCTAGGAGCTGTGATCGTACCTCCTAGGATAAGTGAAGGAGCAGCCAAGGTAGCCTCAATAGACGAAGTTATCGATTATACGATTAGGAATTTATCACTGAGTAAGTTGAGGGAGAGAAGGGTTTTGATATTGACCGGCCCTACCCGTTACGACTTAGATCCAGTTAGGTACATAACGAATAAAGCGACCGGTAGAATAGGGTACTGGTTATCGAAAGAGGCCTTCCAGAGGGGATGCGATGTAACCGTTATCTACGGTCCCGGAGTAGTCGACTTACCGAGATACGTTAAACGAATCGATGTAATTACTACTGAGGACATGCTACAAGCCGCTCTATCGGAAGCCAAGAAGGGAATCGATATAGCGATATTTTCTGCGGCCGTACTAGATTTTAAACCTGAGAAGGTAGAGGAGGAAAAGGTAAAATCAGGAAGAGAGTGGGTTGTTAAATTGGTGCCTACTCCCAAGGTTATTAAAGCTGTGAGAGAGGTCTGCCCTGATCTCTTCATTGTAGCGTTTAAGCTTGAGTACGACGTGGATAAGGAGGAGTTGTTGAAAAGAGCGAAAGAGGAGCTAGATAGAGTGAAAGCGGATATTGTAGTAGCTAATGACTTATCGAAGATTAGGGGAGACGTTCAGGAGGCCCTAATTATAGATCGGGATGGGAGAGTAAACGAGTTTAAAGTAAGTAAGCGAAAGCTTGCAGAGGAAATCTTCAACGTTGTCGAAAGGTATTTCTGACATATGGAAAGCTTTCCTAAGCGATACCTATGCTAAAATTCCTCAACTATTATTGCTGTTAAAACGCTATTTGTTCTCTAAACTCCTCTACACCTCCAATATTTTAAGAAGTTATATAAAGAATTCATAAAGACTTAGGAATAGTTAAAAATTTTTTAATAACTAAATTTTATTAAATCACAATACTTATATAAGCCGTTACGGGGAAGCTTATAGAAACGCTTTGAAAGACATTTCGAAGATGTGATCTTTTAAAGGGGAGGAAGTTGCGCTCGGTTCTCTGCTTAAGTAAAGAGCTTCAATACCGTAAAGTTAGCATATTAATACCGGTTTACAGGGAGTCGGAGCTGTTAGAGAAAATCCTAAACCATCTATTAAACGATCCATACGACAATAAGGAAATATACGTAGTTATAGATGAGCCTACGGAGAAAAGCCTCGATACCGTAAGAAGGTATAATGGCTTAGTTAAGTTTATTCTCAACGGTAAGAGGAGAGGAAAGGTCCGAGCTTTATCTGAAGCTTTAGAGGAGTCAAATGGCGACATACTTCTATTCTTAGATAGCGACGTTCTCGTCCCAAATAACCTACTTAAACGGATAGTTGAGGAGTTGAAAAATGCAGACATAGTTCAGCTTAAGGGGAGAACCGTTAAGAAATCCTTCTTATCGAGAATGATATCCTACGATGATATAGGTTTCAACGCCTTCTACTACATTTTCAGCAAATGGCTTAGGAGATGTCCGGGAGTTAGCGGATGTGCTTTTGCTGTAAAGAGGAGGGTTTTCGAGGAGCTGGGAGGATTTAGGAGGGTAATTCAAGAGGACTTCGACTTCGGTGTTAGGGCTTTTTTGAAGAATAAGAAGTTTAAGTTTTTAAGCGATTTAGAAGTTTTAATTGAGCCTCCTTCCTCATTTAACAAATGGCTTAAACAGAGGAGGAGATGGAGCATTGGGACGGCCACTGTCTCTTATACACATCTCCGAGCCCACGAGACCTCTCTACATCTCGTATGCCGTCTTCTGCTTGAAAAA
>CALBHZ010000177.1 GCA_937892815.1 uncultured archaeon
GTCTAAGTACGTTAGGGCATCTTCTAGCTTAGTGAAGTTCTTGTACTCAAATTTAGGAAGCATTATTTCCTCACCTCCTTTAATGCAAAGTATAGCTTTTCAGGAGTAAACGGTATTTCATTTACCTTTACTCCAGTAGCATGCCTAATAGCATTGCCTATGCTTGCCGGTGTTGGAATTAAGCACATCTCTCCGACTCCTTTAGCTCCAAAGGCTCCGAATGGGAAGACGTCCTCGACGAATATCGGATCTGCTATTTCAGGGATATCCGCTATCGTCGGTATCAGGTAATCGGTAAAGTTGGGGTTCAGTATCTTACCGTTCTCCAGCTTTACCTCCTCTATTAACATGTATCCTATTCCCTGAACTAAGCCCCCGTATATCTGTCCTTTCACAAGCTCTGGATTTACTATCTTGCCAGCAGCTATAGCTGGCCACGCTTTTACAACCTTTGTTAATCCAGTATCTAAATCGACCTCTACCTCGGTAATTAAGGCCATAAAGCTATAGCACAAATAGGCAAATCCCTGACCTTTCTCCTCATCAAATCTACCTTTGGGAAGGAAGAAATGTCCGGTCGCTGCCATGTCCTCTCCTAGCTTATAAGCTATATCTACGGCCTCTCTCCAGCTTAGCTTTCTCTCCCCTTTAACATAAACCCAACCATCCCTAATCTGAACGTCTAGTTCGGAGCAATTGAAGTGTCTAGCTATAGCCCTCTCAATTCTATTCCTAAGCTTCGTCGCCGCTATCAATACACCATTACCTCCTTGGCTTAGCCCCCTAGAAGCGTGAGTTGCTCCCGTATCCGGAGCATCTGAGGTGCCATGGATAATTCTAATGTAGTTAATGGGAATTCCTAAAGCTTCAGCCGCTATCTGCATATGGCCAGTAGAGGTGCCTTGTCCTATCTCGACTATGCCCGTGTAAACCGTAACGGTGCCGTCTCTAGCTATGTTTATATAGGCATTAGACCAGTCTGGTACTCCTCTGCTCGTGCTTATACCGTGCCAAATTACCCCAACCCCTAAACCTCTCGCCTTCCCGTTCTCAACTATCGGATACCTTTTCCTCCTCTCCCACCATTCGCTTGCCTTAGCCACCTTCTCTAAAGCTTCGGCAACCCCCACATTATATTCTAGCTTTTGATTTGTTACGGTCAGGCTTCCAGTTCTTAAGATATTCTTTAACCTTATCTCGACAGGATCGATTCCCAGCTCGTAAGCTAGCTCGTCCATTTGTCTTTCAGCCGCGAATTGGATTTGCGGGTTTCCAAATCCTCTAAAGCTTCCTTGATACACCTTATTCGTATACACGAGCTTACCATCTACCTTTGCATTGGGAACTTCGTAAGGTCCAGAAGCGTGAGCTGTAGCTCTCCATAAGGTAAAGGGTCCTCTATTCGCATAAGCTCCAGAATCGAATATTATCTCTACTTCAATTGCCTTTAGCTTTCCATCTTTCGTAGCTCCGGTCTTATAGTATATTACAGCCGGATCCCTCTTACAGTGAGCGACCATGCTATCCTCTCTACTATAAGTAAGCAATACAGGCCTCTTAGCGTAATGGGCAGCTATAGCTGCCTGAGCCGCAACAATAGGTCCCATATCGTCCTTTCCTCCAAAGGCCCCTCCAATAACCGGTTGAACTATTCTGACTTTATTCTGACTTATTCCAAGAACCCTGGCTACCTTTTGTTGGGCTAGATGAGGATACTGTGCGACCGAAATTACGGTCATACCTTCTAGCTCAGGTATTGCTAAAGCTCCTTCGGTCTCTAAGTAGGCGTGATCTTGATATCCCATTTTGTATGTATTCTCAATTACCACGTATGATTCCTCAAAGCCCTTCCTAACATCTCCTTTCCTAACTTTGGTAGTAATAGCAATGTTCCTCTCTTTATCCTCGTGAACTAAAACCTTACCCTCTAACGCCTCCAAGGGATCGAATACAGCAGGGAGCTCCTGAACATCTACCTCTGCTAACATAGCGGCTTCTTCGGCCGCTTCGGGGG
>CALBHZ010000178.1 GCA_937892815.1 uncultured archaeon
AATGATCCGGCGACCACCGAGATCTACACCGTCTAATTCGTCGGCAGCGTCAGATGTGTATAAGAGACAGCTCCTAACCTCCACCCAATTATCCCCGCCGCCAAACCGATTAACGATACCCTAAAGCCGAACTCCTCTATTAAAGGAGAATAGGATAAGAGGAAGAAGTTCTCTCTCGGATCTACCTCCGGAAGATGGCCTACAGGTAGCCCAACTCGATTTAAGACGTCCTCCATAGTAGTTAAGCCTAAGACCAAGATCGGAAAGACGACGGATAGAAGCAAAGCCGTATTAGAATATATAGCACTAGGACCTTCTTCCTTCAAGGACTTTATCGCTTGGATTAAGTTCTTTTTAGGACCTAAAAGGGAGATAGAGAAAAGAGCTAGGTAGAGGACCCAGAAGGCTAAGAAAGCCTCTCCTAGACTTGCTTTAAAGGGAAGAGGGACGTAGAAAAGCTGTCCGAAAAAGAAAAGAGGTAGGGAGGTGGGCAAGGGTTTCGTAGGTAGGGTAGTAGGTAGATTTGCCGAGAAGAAAGTATAGCCTCCAAGGGGGAAGCTAATGAACATCGCGGCTAGCAAGGGAATGGAGGATATGTAGATAGCGTTTACCAGTATCTTACCGATCCTCATTTTCGGTTTTCTCTATGTATACAGGGCCTTTATAACCGCATTTCTCACAAACGTACATATCTGGAAGGAACCAACCGCTTAAAGCGGTCATCCTCCTAACTGGAGAGCCGCAAATAGGGCATAGCCTTTCTTTGAGCTCGAAGGGGTTCTTCCACCTTATCTTTATGTTCATTACTGCACCTCTATGCTATCTGGGTTAAACCCCATTTCAATTAAACATTCTTTTATAACAGCCCTATGATCTCCTTGCAGAATTATTTGACCGTTTTTTATAGAGCCTCCACAAGCTAGTTTCTTCTTTAGCTTTTTCGCTATTTCATTTATGTCTAAATGCTTTGGATCCAAGCCATCTATTAGAGTTGCTGGTTTACCGTACCTTCTTAACTCTAGCCTAACTACGATTCTAGTCTGCTCCTTCTCTAGCTCGCCACATACGCAAAGATCCTTAGGAAGCCCACATACTGGACAGACTTCCGCCAAGCTACACCTCTCAGATTTCAAATTGAAAAAAAGCCCCTTATAAATTTAACTATTGGATCGTAATGGAATATGACATAATAGCGTATGTTCGTTTAGAAAAAGCTTTTTAGATATGCATATTTATCGTAGTTAAGGTTGATAGAGGCTGTTATCGGCTCTAATTTAATAATTGGATCTCAAGGAGTGGTATCTTTAGTCATCGCTAGCTACGCTATAAAGGGGTATAGGAGGTTGCGAAGCAATACGCTTAAGCTCTTTTCCCTTGCCTTCTTGTTCTTGTTCCTAGGCTTTGCTATTGAAGTTTTCAATAATGTGGTTATGGTAGATATATGGGTGACCTACATTATGAACGCCTTCCATATGCTAGGGTACGTATTTTTAGGATTATCCCACGTAGCAAGCGTTAGGAAAGAGGTTAAGGAGGAGGTTGCGGCCTTAGTATTTATTCCTACGGTGATAATGAAGTCCTTAGGGCTTTACTTCCTATTATATGCAGCTGTTGAAACTACGATAGCTTCTATGAAGAGGGAACATAGGCTTGCTTTAGCGTCTTCCATAGCTTTATACTTGATATTCTTAGGGGAGTTTCTAGATTTAATAGCGATTAAGGGAGTTCCTTTAGCTTTACCTGGAGTCCTTAGGTTTTTAGGGTTTATCATCCTCCTAATTCCCCTCGTTTCAGTTTTGGGAACTAGTAAAAAAGTGGAGGTTGAGAAATGAGCTACAGAAGTCAGCTTCGAATAATAGCCGATATATTGAGGGTCGCTAGGGATCACTGTGACGATGATGGTACTGTAAAGGTTAGCGTAATATTGAGAAAGGCGAACCTTTCTTACTCTAGGTTATCGAACCTCTTAGAAGAACTAATTAAAAAAGGCCTATTGCAGGCTGAGGAGAGGGAAAGAGGTCAAGCTTACAGGTTAACTAAAAAGGGCATGGACTTTTTAACGGAATATGAAAAGTTTGAGAGGTTTGCGAGAGGATACGGTCTTAGACTTTAGATATAGCTTTTAAAAATTTCAATAGGAATTCTCTTCTATTAACTTTATAGGCTATATTTGCGTTCGGCGAGTATATCCCTCTTCTATCTACTATACACATCCCTCTTTCGTCTCCATCGTATAAGCTTATCGAGACGTTAAATAGCTTAAACTTGAAGATGTCCGGATAAATGAAAGATGCGACGGCTATTGGATCATGTAGATGGAAAATGCCGAGCTTTCTAAAGGGTTTTTCAACTATCCTCTTAGCTACGCCCTCCAGAATTCCAAATATCTGATCGGTTATAGCAACTCCGGGATCTTGTGTTATATCTAGCCCTACTACGTTAGGTTTAGTCCCGCTCTTAAAAACGTAATACGTAGCCTCCGGATCGGTAAAGAAGTTGAATTCGGATAGCTTAGTAACGTTTCCATAACCGAAAGGGGTTAAAAAGAAACAACCTCCCATTATCGTGAAGCTTTCGATTTTCTTAACGATCCAAGGTCTGTAACGGAAGGCCTTCGCGATATTGGTTAGAGGCCCCGTAGCGATCAAGTGCACTTTATCGGTATTTTCATCAACAAATCTAGCTAGAAATTCGCTTGCATCCTCCTTCTCGACTTTACGTTTTGGAGGAGGTAAATTGGAATCTCCAAGTCCGTCCGATCCATGGATGTGTTCAGCGGTAACTAAGCTCCTAGTTAAAGGCCCTTTACTGCCTCTATAAACTGGAACTCTATCCTCTCCCAAGACATCTAAAATCCTTAAGGCATTGTAAGACGTTTTATCAACTTCGTGATTTCCCGCCACAGTGGTGATAGCTTCTAACTTCACCTTTTCCGCGATTAAGAACATTATGGCTAAAGCATCGTCTACTCCAGGATCGCAATCTAGTATTACCTTCATAACGTTCGTTACTGAACGCTTAATGAGTTATAAGGTTATGGTAACCTTTTTAACGAGGGATGCTTTTTAACTAACGGCAATGAAGAAAGCTGGTATTACTGATTAGTGATGAATGACGTCAGTACAGAGCCTTTTACCCTAATCCCATTTCCTTCGCTGCTTCAAAGCCGACGTCTATAGCCTTTAAGTTTACATCTCTCCATTCTGGCTTTACGCTTTCGGCTACTACTTCTTTAAGTAGGCCTACCTCAAATAATCCAGTTATTACCGAGAGCGAGCCTAACATTACCATGTTGGCGACTCTTCTATTTCTCACCTTCTCCTCTGCTAGCTTAGAGAATGGGATCGATATTATCTTAGACCAGTTCTTAGTAGGTTTGTCAATATAAGTTGAATCTAGGATTACGGTTGCATCATCTTTAACCCATTTAGCGTATCTTTCCATTTGCTCATCGAACATGAAAACCGCTATATCCGCTTTTCTAATCCTTATTAGATCGGGCTCCTCGCCTATCGTAACGATGAGGTCTGATCTCGAATCTCCTCCTCTAGTCTCAGCACTGTAGGTTTCCGAATGCACGACGTAGTATCCCTTTTTAACTAAGGTCTTTCCTAAGATATGGCCGGCTAAGAGAATTCCTTGTCCTCCCCTTCCCGCTATAATTATCTGATATTTCCTAGCTTTCTCCATACACCATCCCCCTTGGCTTATACATCTTAAAGTACATATCTAAGAAGCTGGGATCGTCCTTATCTATAAACGTACCGCAAGTTATTTCGTTCTCCCAATCGTACTTTATCTCGTCTATACTACTTATCTTCTTAATTTTACATATCTTCTTAAGCCTTGAGTACAGCTCGTATGGGTCTCTAAATCCGGTATGTCTTCCGAAGATTTCGGTACAAGTAGACATTACCTCTATGAACCTAAAGCCCCTCTTAGGAAGGGCTTTCTTGAAGACCGTTCTAAGGATAGTAGGTTGAGTAACGCTATACCTGGCGACGAAGTTAGGTCTTAAGGAAGCAACGAACTTAGTCGTATCCATTACGTTCTCCGGGTTTCCCCTTGGAGTCGTGGTAGAGCGAACGCCAGTTGGCGTGGTGGGAGCGAGCTGTCCTCCGGTAAGGGCATATGTCATGTTGTTTATCATTACAACTAATATATCGAAGTTCCTCCTAGCGGCGTGTAGCAAATGATTTCCTCCTATAGCCGCTATATCTCCATCTCCGCTGAATACGATCGGTATTAAGGAGGGATTTCCCAGCTTCGCTCCGGTTGCTACGGGTATTGCTCTTCCGTGTAAAGCGTGAATGGCATCAAACTTAACGAAGCCAGAAGCTCTAGCTGTACAACCTATACCCGTAAAGAAACACACCTTCTTCCTATCTATAACCCCTTGTTCGTGAAGTTCTTTAATCGACCACAGCAATGCTTGTAGAGCCATGCCGATTCCGCATCCAGGACACCAGATATGAGGAAGCCTCTCAGTTCTCAGGTAATCGTCTAAGGGATATTTAATTACCTCTTGAGTTTCTACCATAGCTTCCACCCCTTCGAATTTATTTCATCTAATATTTCATCTGGACTTGGAGTTTCCGATAATATCATTGGTAGGGATAATACCTCTACGTCGTATCTTTGATGATGCCATAAAGCGTCTTCTATTACTTCAACTAACTGCCCTTGATTTAGCTCAACTACTACGACCTTCTTAGCTCTTTTAGAAGCTTCAATTAGCTTTTCATCATCTAATGGCCATATGGAAATAGGCCTAAATAACCCCGCCTTTATCCCTTGTTCCCTTAGATCCCTAACTAAAGCTAACGTGGATCTAGCAACAGAGCCGAAGGCTACGAACAGTATTTCAGCATCGTCCGTATAATAGCTCTTCGATGCCACTATCGATTTCTTATTCCTCTCAACTTTCTTAACTAACCTTTCAACTAGCCTTCTGTAGACGGAAGGCCTGGTATCGTAATAGCCCCTTTCGTCATGTGATAGAGATTCCGCATGTATATAATATCCCTCTCCAAGGAAGGCCATCGGAGGTACTAAATCCCTAGGATCAGGGTCGTAGAACCTATATTTCTCCGGAGGAACCGTAGGTCTCTTGAAGTCCTCAACTTCGATCTCTCCCGACTCCTTAATAACGACCCTTTCCCTCGTATGAGCTATGGTCGCATCGGATAGCAATATTACGGGTAACCTAAGCCTTACGGCTACGTTGAAAGCCTTAACGGTATAATCGAAGGCCTCTTGTGCAGAGAAAGGAGCAAAAGCAACTAAATTATAGGGACCGTGGGAAAGCCATCTAGATTGCATTATATCCCCTTGTCCTACGTGCGTAGCTATACCGGTGCTAGGACCAGCTCTCATTACATCGACTATAACTAGAGGAGCCTCTACCATACATGCCAATCCGATGCCTTCTGCCATTAAGCTAAGGCCTGGACCGCTCGTAGCCGTCATAGCCTTAGCTCCAGCTAAAGCCGCTCCAACTAAAGCGTTAATAGAGGCTATTTCGTCTTCTCCTTGGAATACGATCCCTCCTCTCTCCGGAAGCTTTTCGGATAAGTATTCGAATAAATCGCTTGATGGGGTGATCGGATATCCTACGTAAACCTTTAGCCCAGCAGTCATAGCTCCCTCAGCTGAGGCTTCATTTCCGCTTATGAATTCAACCCTCATTTAACTTCACCTCTGAACGAGTATATAGGTAGGAGATGAGGAAGGCCTAATAAATAGCGCGAAATCCGGGCAAACATACTCACATAACCTACATCCAACGCACTCCTCAGGTTTAGGAGAGTACGTTACGTAGAATCCTCTAGAGTTCGTTTTCTCCCCTCTTTCCAATATCTTCTTTGGACAAACATTTATGCACATACCGCATTCCTTGCATCTCTCTCCTATCACTACTATATCGAACATTAACCTCTTAGCCGTGAGCGCTCACCTCCAGGTGAGAGAAAACGTAGAGGAAGATATGAGATACGGCATATCGCCCCCCTCAATTTTACATTAATAGCTTAAAATCCTGTATTTATAACTTTTACCATAACATACGTGCAAACTTTCTAAAAGTTTAATATTTAAGAGGCTATCTTTTCAAGATTTGCTTATTGTCGAATAGACGATTACCTAACAATCTTTTATAAAGGAGGATCGCTTAAGGTATAGCTATGTTAAGATACGAAGTATCTGATCTCACTTCCATAGATCTATTAAAGGAGTTAGAAGAGGTACTTACTAAGAAAAAATTAGCTGGACTCGCTAGACTTCCAGAACCTAGAGCGAACGAAAGGTATAGGGATATTTTAGCGAAGCTGTATAAAAACGTTGGCATATGTCAAGCGGTCGTTTGGGTAGAGGAGTCGAGCGGTAAGAGAACGGCTTACGTGTTTATCCTAAGATCGGCTCCTAAGGGAGGTGAGGGATCTTGGATAGAAGCTCCTATAAGGATCGAAGGTTGTAAGATCGAGTTTAAGGAGGGAGAGATCGTAAAAACGGATTACAAGGCATCTGAATTTCAGGAAGCAAGGCAGATACTATCGAGGATAGAAGAGGTTGCTGAGGAGTATCAAGAAGCCGAGACAAAGCTTAGTCTAGAAAGGGCCTTATCCTTCGATCCTTATAGTTGGAGTTAGGCGAGTAGGCCGAGTACCTCCTCTAATAGTACATCTCCAGCTTCGATCATTTCGTACTTTTCCCTTTCTTTCCTTATCCTCCTATCTAAGTTTGTTAGAGCTTTTTTAATCGCTGAATTTATTCTCCAACCTTCTCCAACTCCAGCGAACTGTCCAGCAGAGCTATTTACCTGGATCCTTATGTGAGTAAGCCTTCCTCCTCTCCTCCTCTTCTTCTTATGTCTTTTAATAAATATAGTGATGGAAGCTCGTCCTAAGAACTTAGCGTGATGTCTAGCAAAGGATCCAAGCGATTCCATTAACCATTCCTTACTTAGATCTCCAGTTCCGTAATCGCTTGGATCTTTTACGGAAAGTTGAACCATAATGCTCGGCTCACCCTCTTCCATTTCAGCTATCTTTCTTAAAATATCGGTTATGGTTATCAATCCTACCGTCTTTCCATTTTCAGCTACTACTAGAGATGAAATATTGAACTTAATCATCAAGCTTATCGCTTTAGTTACGCTGTCCTTCGGCATCACGGTTATAACGCCTTTAGTCATTATCGTAGATATAGGATCTCTTAAGGGCCTTCTCTTCTCTCCAACTACCTCTCCTAAGCTCGCTCTAACCCTAGGCTCCATTACCTTATGAACGATATCGTGCATGGTAACTATTCCGATCGCTTTTTCTCCCCTAACGATCGGAAGTTTCGCGACTCCGCTTTCCCTCATTACCGCAATCGCCCTTGCTATCGATTCCTCTTCGCTTACCGTTACCGGATTCTTAGTCATTAAGTTCTCGACCTTACCCTTCATGTTATTAGCTACGAACTTCATTATAGATTCATCCGTAACGATCCCTATCAGTTCATCGTTCCTAAAGATAGGAAGCTGTCTAACGTCGTTTTCCACCATTAATTTAGCTAACTTAACGAGAGGAGTTTGAGCCGAGGCTTTAGGAGCGGTTCTATACACGCTTTTAACTTTAGCCTTCGCGGGATCCACCTTCCCTTTATAAATCCATCTCTCAGTTAAAAGCCCTAAGTACTTATCCCTAAGTAAGTCGTATACTATCAATACCTTAGGATGTTTCTCCTTAAAAATCCCTAAACACTTAGATAGCGTATCGTTTATGTCCACTATATCGTAATCTTGTTGAAGAAGATCCTCTGCTTTTAAATCCAACTTATTCACACAGTACATTAGTAACCGGGGTAGATAAAGTTATAATTGCATAGCAAGTTATAGTAATGAGGTTGTGCAGGGAATTAATAGATCGCTTGAGGAGGAAAATTAATCCAGCTATCGATATTCCAAGTGAGCCATGTAGAGCGGCGGTCATGCTCATCGTTGCCGATAATGGAGAATGCAATATCTTATTTTTGGAGAGGAAGGAAGACCCCAGAGATCTATGGTCTGGGCAAATGTGTTTACCAGGAGGAAGAGCTAAGGAAGAAGACGCTAATTTATTAAGGACCGCAATTAGAGAGACTTTAGAAGAAACGGGTATAGATATAGATCCTAAATTCGTGATAGGAGTTTTAGAAGAAGTTCGACCCTTAAATAAGCCAGAGCTTACCGTTACGCCCTTCGTAGCGTACATAGGTAGAAAAAGGGAGGTAAGGGTAAGTGATGAGGTTAAGAACGCTTACTGGTTTTCCTTGAGCTCTCTTAGAAGAGGTGAAGTAAATCCCAAAAAATTCAATTTAAGGGGAGAGGTAGCCTACTTAGTTAATGGGAAGATTATATGGGGGATGACGGCTAGGATCGTGAAGAACTTTCTACGCCTCTTAGGTATCTAGCGGTTAGCTTTCTTATACCCTCCCTCCCTCATCTTCTTAGCTGAGTAACTTAAAGCTTCGAAAAGTGGAAGCTTTTTACCTGACAAGTACTGTATTAAGGCTCCTCCAGCTGTGCTAATGTAGTCTATCCATGAAGCAACACCTAATTTCTTCAAGGCCGTTGATAAATGACCTCCGCTTACGATAGTCGTGCCGTAGCTAGTAGCTAAGGTCATCAATAGCTCGTTAGTCCCTTTATCGAATCCATCGATTTCAAAAGCTCCAGGTGGACCGCTCATGAATATGGTTCCACTAGACCTTATGATTTTAGAGTAAGCGTCCACCGTTCTAGTTCCTATATCTAGGGGCTTTTCCCCTTTCTTCAATTTCTCAATTAAAACCTCTACTCTTTCCCCATCTCTATTCACAGCTACGTCTATAGGCATTTCGAACACGTCGGGATATTCTGACAGTAGCTGCTTTGCTTTTTCAACGTAGGCTTCTTCTCCAGGTATGTCTAATGGGTACTTTATCCTTCCTGCAGCTTTTAGGAAAACTAGGGCTATCAGCCCGGTCAACAATACCTTATCTGCCTTTCTGTTCTTTATCAAGCTCGAAATGGCTTCTAACCTATCGCTTATCTTAGATCCTCCCAGTAAAGCAGTGTACGGGCCTTTCGCTACTTGAGCTATCTTATGAAGTCCCTTTAGCTCTTTAACTATAAGCCTTCCGGCAGCGGTAGGAAGGTAGTAGGGGAAGCCTATAATCGACGGATGGGCTCGATGAGCCGTGGGAAAGGCATCTAAAACTACGCCATCGAGAAGCGGATACAGCTTTTTAACAATGTGCGTATTAGCGGCGGCTTCTATTGATGAATACTCGAAGTTTTCTTCGGCAGCGAACCTTAAATTTTCAAGCAGTAATATTTCTCCTGGCTTTAAATCTAAAATAGCTTCTCTAGCGGCTGGACCGAATACATCGTCTACGAACTTAACGTCTCTATTCAGTATATTTGCTAACATCTTCGCATGTTGTTCTAAAGATACGTAATCGTCCCTTCCCACTCTTCCTTGATGCGAGCAGACTATGAGCTTCGATTTGGATAGGCTGTTAATGGTTACGGTAGCTTCCTCTATCCTCGCCTTCTCTATCAATTTACCGCTTTTAGGATCTACAGGGGTATTTAGATCGGCTCTTAACAAGATAGTTTTACCTTCAGGCTCTAAATCTTCAATTATAAGAAAATCAGTAGCTGACATAACGGTAGAGATTACGAAAGTTAGGTATTTCTTTTTTTCTATGAGGGATTCGGATCGCGAAGCTTTTCCATGGAAAAGCAGATATAAGCGTATCGTCAGAAACGATAATAATTATGGAAGATTAAAGTAGAGCTCGGAGGATTTTATAGAGAGAAGCTGGGGAGGTTCCGTGTGTTAGAAATGGAAGATGGTAGCAAGATAGAGGACGTTTTAAATAGGCTAGGGATATCCGCGGAAGCGGATATCATAGTTATTAAAAACGGTAAACACGCCAAACTAGATGATCCGGTAGCTAACGGAGATCAAATAGCTATATTTCCTCCAGTTGGAGGAGGCGAGGGTTAGCCTCCTATTTCCCTTACCCTCTTAACTAAGTCCTCTTGCGTATCGATGTCGACTAATATCCTCGCCGTTCCAGCCTCAATATACGATATCTTATCTGCGTGTTTCTTAACTACTTCTTTAAGCCCTCTTCCCCTTTCAGATATGCTCATTATATCGTTAAAGAGAGAGGAATCGAACAAAATAGGATGGCCTCCTCTTCCCTTATAAGACGGAATAACTATCGGCTTTTTAGAGCTAAGATACGCTTCTAAAACCAGTCTAATCTGTTCTGGCTTAATGAAGGCGACGTCTCCTGGAAGGATCATAACGGCTTTAGCCCTATTAATTACGTTCCTTACGCCAGCTTTTACGGACGTGCTCATTCCTTCTTTAAAATCAGGGTTAAAGACTATTTCGAGCTTAAGTCCCCTTAAAGCCTCTATTATCTTCTCTTTTTCGTATCCTACTACCACCACCGTTTCGGTTCCAGCCCTTACGGCTGCCTCCACTACCCCTCTTATTAAGGGCTTGCCATCTATAGGCTCTAAGAGCTTATTTCTGCCGAATCTAGTTGACATTCCGGCCGCTAAGATGATCGTGTAAATTCCTTTAGCTATCGATATGTACTTTTCAAATCGATAAATTGCATCGATCTGCCGTCCTATATTCAACGAGCCCGGTCTCTTTTCCCTAACTTCCTTTATCGCCGATTCAGCACTATAATCCTCCTTTGCTATCAAGTAGCTCGCTAAAACCATTCCCGTTCTTCCCTTACCAGCGACGCAATGCACTAACGTTCTCTTGTTCACATCTTTTAAAAAGGATATTAAGTTAACGATTAAGGAGAGATCTTGAGGGTTAGCGGCTTCTCTATTCTTTAAAGGGAAATGATGGCTTTCCAAACTGCCGTAATTTAATTCCTTTTCGGTTAAGTTAATTACGACATCTATTCCCTGATTCTTTAACCACTCGTACGCCCTTCTACCATAGGGTAACCCGCTAGCGGCTAGGAAAGGCCTGAACCAACCGAAGTTAGATGGTTTGCCAAGTATTAGGGATATAATGCTTCTAATACCCAGTTCAACCCGATCGATTAGGCTCAACTTAGATTCTCCCTTGTCTTTTCATCTCCTCTAAAATAGCTTTGACGTCCTCCACCGGTAGGTTCACGACCTTCGAAATTTCCTCAAACCTACCTACTCCTAACCTTCTAGCTACTTCTAGAATTTCGCGATGTTTCTTAAATCTATTAAAGAATTCGGGAAGTTCAGGCTCCTTCACCTCTACCCCCTCTCCAACCGTTTGGAATATCCTCGTTATCCTGTAATCTCTTCCAGGTTTAGATCCCAGATATAGGAGAGGTTTGAAGGAGCTCAAATCCCATAGATCTCTGAATACTTCCGTAGCGTAAACCGATCTAACTTTTCCTACGAACAGATCATGATCTCCTATCTCGTACGTTCTCTCCCTTTCACATATTATAACTCCAGACGCTTCCTTAACGAAATACGTCTCTTCAATTCTTTCGAAATGCAGCCCTGATCTCTCTAGTTTATTCTTCAGAAACCTCTTAGATACATTGCCGATGAAAGAAGCTTGTTCAGCGTACTTAAAATCTAAAACGTTAATTGAGAAGAATTTCGATGATTTTAAGACTTTATACGTATACCTTTCAGGAGATATCAAGACCCCGGCGTAGGGAGGTAAGAACGAGAGCGGAACTACCCATGTAGCCGTTAAAGCTCCCACTTCTCCCTCCCCTCCAGAGACTATGATGAAAGTAGGCTGGGGATAGAAAAGCCTATAGAACCTCTCAATATCCACTCTTTTTAACTTCATCCTTCCCATTCTTCGTCAATACCTTAATAAATAATAGTTTTTCTTCTTAATTCGCATGCAGTTAAAATCTCCTCTGAGAGATCTCGATTTAGTAAAAGCTAAGGACATTATCGTCGATTTCATTGAAAGGAATCTAGATAGGGGATACGTAATGGGTTTAAGCGGAGGACTTGATAGCTCGGTTACACTAGCCTTAGCGAAGGAGGCCGTTGGAGATAAGGTGAAGGTGCTTATCTGTCTCTTATACACATCTCCGAGCCCACGAGACCTCTCTACATCTCGTATGCCGTCT
>CALBHZ010000179.1 GCA_937892815.1 uncultured archaeon
GCTGAGTACAAGGTACCGTTCTTCGAGGGAATGACGGTTCTAGACGCTTTAAACTACATAAGGGAGAGGCTAGACAACACCCTCGCCTTTAGATCTCATTGTAGAATGGGGGTTTGCGGTTCCTGTGCCATAGTTATTAATGGGAAGCCTAGGTTAGCATGCAATACGCAGATAGCTAGGTTAGGAACCGATGTAGTGGAATTAAAGCCCTTGTACAACTTCCCAGTTATAAGGGACTTAGTGGTGGACTTAGTGGACTTCTTCAATAAACATAGAGGAGTGAAGCCTTACTTAATAAGAAGGGATGTAAAGGAGAGGGAGGAACCAACACGAGAATACAGGGTCACTCCTGAAGAGCTTGAAAGGTATACGCAATTCACCTATTGTATAATGTGCGGAGCATGCGTAGCCGCTTGTCCTACCGTCTCAGCCGATAACCTCTATCCAGGACCTCAAGCCTTAGCTCAGGCTTACAGGTACTTAGCAGATCCTAGAGATGAGGGATGGGAAGAGAGGTTAAAAGTAGTAGATAACCAACATGGAGTATGGAGATGTCACTTCGCAGGAGCATGTAGTTACGTATGTCCGAAAGGAGTCGATCCTGCCTTAGCGATACAGCTACTAAAGAAAGAGCTATTTAAGTACAAGCTGTTTAAGAGGAAGAAAAAAGCAAGTGATGTAGTTCCTCCACTGGAGGTCAAAGCCCCTTCTAAAAAACAACCCCCGCCTTTCGATTATAAGTTCAATATCGAGGAGGTGATAAAGTATGAGCGAGAATGAGAGGAAATTTAAGAGGTTTAGAAGTGGCTTCTGGTCGGGAAGCCTAAACCCTACGGGCTTTAACTTAGAAAGATGGGCTTTTACGCTACACAGGGTAACGGGCTTCATCTTAATAGCGTATTTAATCGCCCACTTGCTCGAAACAAGGAACATAGCGATAAGCCCTGAAGCTTGGAGCGCTGCATTGGGGATGGTGAGGCAGCTCGTAGGTCCAATTGGTGAGAAGGTAGGGCTATGGATAATAGCCGGCTGCGCTTTGTACCACGGAGCTAACGGAATTAGATTGATTTTAACTGAGATGTTCGCCGCCTTAATAGGAAGGCCTAGAAGACCGGATCTCGACCATAAAACCGTCGAATACATTCCCTTCTCCTTAACGGGAGGTCAAAGGGCTTTACTATTAGCGGCCGTAGTAATCGCTATAATCCTGTGGTTCGTAGCCGCTGCATACCTATTCTCAAATTGGGTGATATAAGATGGGAAGGGAAAGCTGGGTCATGTTAATTCACTACATAACCGCTATAATTCTGGTAGTGGCTCTAACGGCGCATCTCCTCTTACATAGCCCGTTTGCCGGTCTCGACTTCGAAAGTTCTTTAAGCTTCATTAACGTAGCTGGAAACCTAAAGAACTTAGGACCTCTCTTCTTCGTACTGTTACTAGCCGCTGTTATACATGGAGTAAATGGGCTACGTATACTACTCTTAGAACTCTGGCAAAATAAGGGATGGAATCTCTTCGTAAACATTATCGCCATAGTGTTGATAGTGGCGCTTATAGCGATTGGAACGATGACCTTAATCGGCGTACAAGCATAACCCCTTATTTTTTCATCGATATTTTTATATGAGCTATAGGTTTTAGTGTGAAGTGTGAAACCTCAACGAGGAGAGTTGGTAGAATTTGAAGTAGAGGGGGAAGAGCACTGGATTAAGCTTAAACTTAAGGATGGAAGCGTTCTAAAATTCAAAACAATAGTAACGGCGGTTTTTAGAGTCGGTAACGATCCAAATACAGGCCTTCCTATATACATGGTGCAGAGCACTAACGTCATAAGGATCGTAAGCGTACCTAAGGAGCTGATTAAAAAGCCCCCTTCTTCTGAAACTTATCGTTAATAAATTAACCCCTTGTATGCTAAATATGCTTCAATCCAAAAAATGAGAGAAGCTATACCAGTAATAGCTATTACCGGTAAGGAGAAGCCGATCATAACTGAATATGAAATTAAGAAAGACGTAAAGAACGCTCCATAAAAGGCATATCTAGGTACGACCTTTCCTCTCAATATAACGAAAGGCCCTAGATAGCTAGCGTCAAACCCTCCAACTGCCGTATACCTTCCGTACTCATCTTGTTTAACTAAGTTCAATTCCTGCAGTTTCGTTAAGTGGTAGTGGACGACGCTCGGACTACTTATCTTAAGCGCTTTTTGAATTTCCCTTACTCCCATCTTCTTCCCTAAAAGTAGGAGATATATCCTTAGCGTAGTTCCTTCGATCTTCGCCTTACGCATTAAGCGGTTTTGCAAACCTCGCTTTTAAAATCCTTTATCCCTCAATTAACTTCCTTATAACTTCGAGATCCTTAGCATATTCTTTGTAGTTTGAAACGGGAGTTTCTAAGATCATAGGTAATTCCTTAAGCTTAGGATGGTTTACGATCGCCTTAAACCCCTTTTTTCCAATAAACCCCTTACCTATGAATTCATGTCTATCTAACCTAGATCCCAACCCTCCTTTGGAGTCGTTTAAGTGAATTAGCTTAAGCCTTTTAATTCCAATAATTTCATCGAATAACTTTAAGGTGTTCTCTACAGCTTTAGGGCTCGCCAAATCGTATCCAGCTGCGTAAGCGTGACATGTATCGAAACACACGTTAACCTTTTTCCTATCTCCTATTTCGTCTAATATTTTACTTATGTCTTCAAACGACGAGCCTACGCTATTCTTCTGCCCAGCCATATTTTCCAATAAGATAACCGCTTCGCTTTCCTCGGTCGATAAAGCCTTTAACACGGCTTCCGCAACTCTCCTCCTTCCATGCTCAATCCCCTTACCCATATGGCTTCCTAAATGTAAAACGATGAACTCTAGCTTCAATAAATTCGCTCTCTTAATTTCCTCGATAAGGGAGTCTACGGATTTCTTATATATTTCAGGATCTGGTGAAGCTAAATTCGGAAGATAAGGCATATGCGATGCAATGCCTTTAAAGCCGTTCTCTTTAACTTTCTTCTTAAAAGCTTCAGCGACTTCGTCTGGTATCGGCGGGTATTTCCATCCTCTTGGAGATCTGGTAAATATCTGAAAGGTGTTTATATTGAGCTCAAGAGCCCTATCGACCGCTTTATCTATAGATCCGGTTATTGGCATATGAGCACCTAATAACCTCATCACTCAATAAAGGATGAACGTAGGGAAATAAAAACGTAACTTAAGGCAACGGTTTTTAGGAAGTATTAACGAACGTTGATATATGCGCGTGTATTCGGAAGAAATAGAAATATCTACTAATGGAAGCGGCCATATAGTAAATTTAACCGAATACTGTGAAAAAGCGGTGAAGAATTCAGGGGTTAAAATGGGCCTTCTAAATGTATTCGTAACTGGGTCTACGGCAGCTATAGGCACAATTGAGTATGAAAAAGGCCTGCTTCGAGATCTACCAGACATTATGGAAAAGATTGCTCCATCATCCTATCCTTATCGTCATAATGAAGCATGGGGAGATAACAACGGACATTCTCATATTAGGAGTACTTTAATGGGAACTGGAATAAACGTACCGATCGTCAACGGAAGGCTAGCTCTCGGTACATGGCAACAAGTAGTACTAGCTGAGTGGGATATAAGGCCTAGAAGGAGAAAGGTGACGTTAACCATTATAGGGGAGTAGCCCTTGCTTGAGTATAGGCTCGTAGCCTTTGATCTAGACGGCACTCTTTTACAAGGAGAACCTAGCTGGTCGCTTCTCCATCGCTACTTCGGTACTTTAGACAAAGCGGAAAAAGCACATGAAATGTACATTAAGGGCGAAATAAGCTATGAACAGTTCATGTATACGGATCTCTCTTTATGGCCCAAGCCTCTCCATAGATCAACGCTTGAATCGATTTTGCTGAAAGCGAAATTAAGGCCTGAGGCTAAATACGTTGTAGAGAAGCTCAAGAAAGCTGGAATGAAAATAGCTATAGTTACAGCGGCTCTGGATCTCTTAGCGAATAGAATAGGTAAGCTATTAAACGTCGATTTCGTGTATTCAAATAAAATAGGCTTTGATGAAAGAGGATATTACGATGGAAAGGTATACCCGTTAGTTGAACCTTTAAAGAAAGATCTCATCTTAAAATCTCTAGCGAGCAATTTATCCATCGATCTTAGAAACACTATAGCTGTAGGGGATAACGTACAAGACGAAAGCTTCCTAAGGATCGCAGGTCTAAGCTTCGTTATAGGAGATAGGAAGCTCGCCCAAAAAATCAAAGCAGTTTACATCGAAGATTTAAGGGAGATATTAGATTACTTGAAATTATAACCTTTCTAGGATCGGAATTCCGAGTACCTGTAATGCGTCAGATAATATCTTAACGTATGTAGCTACCAAAGCTAACCTCGCTCTTCTAATAACGTCCTCTTCCTGTAAAACTGGACATTTTTCGTAAAATGAGTTAAAAGCGACAGCTAACTCTCTTACGTATTTCACAAGCCTCTTAGGGCTGAAATTTACAATCGCCTCTAACATGGCGTTCTCGTACTTTGATAAAAGTAAGACCAGCTTTCTTTCCTCTTCCTCATCTAAGTACTTAGCCAACCCTCTCTCAAATTCCCAGCCTCCGGCTTTCTCAAGTATTCTAATTGCCCTAGCTAAAGAGTACTGTAAATAAGGTCCCGTATCCCCTTCCAACTTCATAGCTTCCTTAATATCGAAAACAATGATCTTATCCAGGTCTTGTTTTAAAAGCGCATACCTCAGAGCTCCTACCGCAATTTTCTCCCCGACGTCGTTAAGCCATTCTTCATCCTCTTCTGGATTCCTCGTTTTGCTCTCTTCTATCGCCCTCTTCTTGAGTTCATCTAAAATGTCATCTACGTTAACGTAAACCCCTTTCCTTCCCGACATATGGTAAAACTCCTTATCCTCCTTTACGAGCATTCCCAACTCCTTAACGGTATCTTTACTTAAAGCCACAACTTCGTATCCTAAATGCATGTATTCCTTTCCTTCTCCTCCAATTCCCTTCACGGCTAATTTAACGAAGTTCTGAACCCTACTCTGTCTAACGTCTATAACGGTAATCGCTATATCTCCATTATTGAAAATTGGATGATCTTTCCCATCCCTTCTAGGCTTCGTAGTCCATAATTCCTTTCCAGAAGGCTGTATAGCAAATACCTCATAACCAAATCTATCTTCAATTATGCCTAGCTTCCAAGCAGCATAAGGTATGTCTTTAGCAGCATATACGGTAGTTCCATCGCTCCTAACTAAAACCTTTTCATCCCCTTCTCCTCCTTTAAGAACCCAACATCCTTTATACTTCCCATCTTTAACGAATTCGACCAAGTCGCGTTTCTTGAGCATACTGAAAACTTCGTTCCAATATCCAGATCTTAATATGTGGCTTTCCCAATTTAATAGATCGTACTCCGCTCCTAGCCTCCAACAGGTTTTCAACTGTTCCCTCACTATCCTATCTATGATTTCACGCGCTACCTCCGCAATAGGTCCTCCAACCTCTAACTGTTTTATAATTTCCCTCCTCTTTTCAATTAAGGAGGGATCTTCCTCGAATCTTTTGTTTACCTCAATATATACTACATCACCACAATATTGATCGAATTTCCGTTCAACATCTTTTTTAAACCCTAAGTAGAGGAAGCCAACTAAGACATCTGCTACCTGCGTTCCCGTATCATCAATATAGTTCAAGATGGACACGTTATAGCCTGCTCTCTTCATCAATCTACCTATGGTATCCCCTATGACGACGTTTCTCGCATGTCCGATGTGCAATGCCTTATTTGGATTAACGCTGGTATGCTCTATTACCACCTTTCTGCCCCTCCCTACGTCTAGTTTACCGTAGTTCTCACGAATGAGAACCCTTTCAAATAAGGCCTCTCCGTACTCTAGATACGATAGCCAAAAGTTGATATATCCTTTCGGATGCGCTTCAATCTTCTTAAACCAAGGATCGATTTCCATATTACCCACAATTTCCTTCGCCATCTCAATAGGGGGCCTTTTCAATTTCTTAGATAGTGTAAAAGCGACGTTCGTTGTTACCTCTCCGATCCCTTCTACAGTAGGTTCTAGAACATCGAATTTTACGTCTTTAATTCCAATTTTCTCTAGGGCCTTTAGTATCGCGCTCTTCGCCCTTTCCTTGAGCTCTAAGTACGACAACTCCCTACTTATCTTAATTCCTTAAATATATATGATATCGCTTCCTCAACTCCCCTCCCCCTAGAGCTTTTAACTACTAAGTTCGCTTCCTTTTTAGCCAGTTCCGTCGCGTTTCCTACGGCTATGGAGAATCCAGCTACTTTAAACATCTCTACGTCCGTATCGCTATCCCCGATAGCTATTACCTCCTCTCTATCAATTCCCAAGAGCTCACATGCCTTTAGTAACCCCTTCCCTTTATCTACGTAATCCGCAACTATATGTAGCGCAAACCCGCTATCTACCACCTTCGTCTTTAAGCCCTCCTTTCTAATTATCCTATTGGCCTCTTCTATATCTATAGTTCTCTCTAAAACTACCTCGGTTAACCTGGGAAATCCTCTTCTAACCCTCACGTTAGGCAAGAGCTCGGAAAGTCTATGGAGGGTCTTCAACGGCTCGGTTATATCTCCAAGTAGGTATACGTCAAGAGGGTTCTTATATACGACCGCGCCTCCGTTTTCTCCTACCCCAACCCTTGTTGTACCGAATATAGCGGCTAAGGTGTATATCTCCCATATGCTTCTTCCACTCACCAATATTACCTTAAATCCAAATCTTTCAAGCATCCTCAGTAACGTAGGAATACCGGGAGTGACGTAATGTTCCTCTTCCGTTATAGTTCCATCGACGTCTAAAGCGACGCACTTAAACTTCATCGCCTTTCCTTCGAAATCCATCCTTTTAAAATTCTACCTCTAGTATATACCATCTATATATTTTTACGGAATTTATATAAATTATGACATGATATTTACAGAAATCATAACTCCCTTATATGAGAGGACAACTCGGTGATCGGAATGATCGTATAAGCCCTTTCGAGAAGAGATAGATTATCGACCTTTAGGAAGCTAAAAAGCCGCTGTAAAAGGAGAGAAGCTATCGAAAAGCAACATAGAAGAGGCAAGTTAACTGCTAGAGGAAGGCTTTCTCATCTCTTCGATGATAAGTACTTAGAGCTAGAGGTATATGAGCTACATAGAGCGCAGAGCTCAGAATGAAATCTAAAAGAGCATTTAGAGATGGTGTCATAATAGCTGTTGGAAAGCGGGAGAGATATTCCTGCCATAGCTCGAGATTTTACGTTTACGATGAAATCCTTAGGCTTAATTCTCTAGCCTCAGACAAAATACCTCAAATGACCATAATGGGTCCAGAAGATGCCGCACAAATATTGCTAGATAAAGGCTTATAACGGTAGAATCGGAAAAGAAGAGCGAAATAATCGCTCAATTTGCAAATGATATAGGGAGAAGTTTGCCAATCCTTTCGTAGCTGCCTCAAGAGGTTATGTAGATCAGGTAATAGAGCCTAAGAGAAACCAGACGTATGTTGATTAAGGCTGAACTGTTCTGGTTGTCCGCTACTTTTGGACTGTCTCTTATACACATCTCCGAGCCCACGAGACCTCTCTACATCTCGTATGCCGTCTTCTGCT
>CALBHZ010000180.1 GCA_937892815.1 uncultured archaeon
AGTAATAGGCCTAGCTCCCGGCAAGTTCTTCTTAAACGCAGATTTGAGGACGGACCTCGAGATGGTGAGTAAGCTGATAGAATCCGCCCTACCCGACGTTAAGCTGTTGCTGTTGGAAGGGTTTTCTAGGCAAGTGAAGGAGGACGTAGACTGGATCATTACCGCTAAGAGTACGGAGGAAGCCGTGGAGCTGATGAGCCATCGTCGGCGCCCTCCTCTAGCTATATACTGCAGGAGCAGTAATGCCGAGGAGCTCGCCGGCGTTCCGGTTTTTAAAACCTTAGATGAAGTCGTAGAGCTGGTTTTAAAGCTATTAGAGGAGGAGAGTTGACCGAATTAGGGGCTCTAGTGCTGGCTGGAGGATACGGGAGACGTTTCCAAACCGGAGGTAAGTGGAGGGATAAGTTGCTCGAAGTTATCGGAGGGAAGCCTCTGCTGTTAAAGACCATCGAAGCGGTATCCGAGGTGTCTGCTGAGGTCGTAGTGGCTACCAAGCCCGAGAGGGCTAAGGCCTATTCGCAAGTGTTGGGTTCGAAGGTAAAGGTGGTGGTGGACGATCCCCCTACGGCCTCTCTCCTCGCCGGCGTTCGTTCCGGGGTAAAGGAGATGGATGCGGAATACGTACTGTTGATCGCAGGGGATATGCCGTACGTCAGGCCTGAAGTCATCGAGTTACTCTTAAGGAGGATCGGTTCGAGCGACGTCGCAGTTCCTCTATGGCCCGATGGAAGGGTCGAGCCTCTACTCACGATTTACAGACGCGAGCACCTGCTCGAAATCATCGATATGCTAGGCGAAGAGAGGGAAAGAGCTTCAGACCTGATAAGGGGAGCTAACGAAGCGTTCTTTATCTCGGTGAACGAGATAAGATCTGTCGACTACGACTTGAGATCGCTGAAAAGCATTAATACGCCTGAGGATTTAAGGGTGAAAAGGCTGGAGGTCGTCGGAAGGGCATCCAGCTTTAGCTTGAGGGGGCACGCTGACCACTTTCGGAGAGGGCTAAAGGCCTATTCAGAAGGCCTTTACTTGGAGGCCTTGAAAGCCTTCGCTAAAGAGGCTGAAGTCTACAGAAAATACAAGCTAACTCACTTAGAAAAGCACGCGATGCTGGATGTGAGGAAATGCTCCGAACGAAGATAATTCTGAGCGGCTTACAGAACCGCTCAAAGATCGATGTACCTGAACCTACTGGTCGTCACCCTCGTCCCATCCCTAGTAATTATCAGGGCTTCGACGCCGTTCATACCCTCAACCAACTCCAGTCCTCTTTCAGGATTTAAGACGAATACTGCGGTAGAAAGGGCATCGGCATCGACGGCTTTTTCGGCCGTCACGGTAACGCTTACACATTTAACGGGAGACCTTCCGAGTCTCGGATTTACGATGTGGTGGTAAGTCTTCTCTTCGTTGAAGAATA
This sequence comes from uncultured archaeon, assembly GCA_937892815.1. Classification (GTDB taxonomy): domain Archaea; phylum Thermoproteota; class Nitrososphaeria; order Conexivisphaerales; family CALBHZ01; genus CALBHZ01. The sequence goes on from CALBHZ010000180.1 coordinate 1,421, forward strand.
TCTCGTAATTGCCCGACGTAGCTACCGAGCCTTCTCGCAACTCTATAACCCCTAAGTATTCTCTCTCGTTTTCAGGGCTTTTGATGCCTATCCTCCAAGGATTTCCCGCGCCCTTTCCTCCGATAACCCTTAGATCCCCTCCCGCGTTCACGAAGCCGTGTTCTACCCCGTTTCTCTTTTGGACTTCAACTGCCCTGTCCACAATGAACCCCTTCGCTATCCCATCTAGGGTGATGCCCATACCCTCCTCTTCTAACCACACTTCATTCCGATAAACTGCGATCTTCTTGTAGTCCACTAGCCTCAATGCCCTTTCGATCTCATCATCGGTCGGAGTTCTCCTCTCTTCCCAGAAACATCTCGTATAAAGGTCTAGAAGAGGCTTAACCGTTACGTCGAACGCTCCATCGGAGATCTCCGAATAATAACGGGCCTTCTCGAGCACCCATACCAATTCTTGACTCGCGTTATCGAGAAACCCTTTTTCATTTAAGGTGTAAACCTGGCCTCCCTTCCTATACCTGCTCAGCATGCCTTCTAGCCTATCGATCTCCCTGAAGGCCGAATCGACGGCTCGCCTCGCTATTTCAGGGTCGGGGCTCATGGCCGATATAGTTACCACCGTACCTAGCATATACTTGCTCTGCTTCATCTCATAAAGCTCTTCGTCGAGCTTCCTCGCTAGCTTTCCAGCTACGCCGGATACCACGGTTCCAACGCCGATCGCCGCTAGGTACCTGAGGAACGTTCTACGGTCCATCTCGGCCTACCTCGCCTGTTCGATAATGGGGGCAGAGGTCTTTATTTAAATAGTTCTTCTCACAAGTACCGCAACTTATGCATTCCCTCACGCTTACCTTCTCTCCCTTTATCGCCTGAACCTTGCACGTCCTCTCACATATCCTACACGAACTACATTCGCTCCACCTCTTAACCCGAAAAATTCTCAGATAAGATAGCAGGCTGAGAAACGCCCCCACTGGACATACATATCTACAGTAAAACCGATGTACGAAGAGCGAGACGATCAAGATGGAACACAAGATGACCCACATGATGGTAGAGCCCTTGAGGAGGAAAAGGGTCGAAAAGGGCTCTACGTAAGCGGCTACGGTGAGGTCGTTTAGAGAGAAGAAGAGGACGACGATCGTTAGAAGGATCGCGTACTTCACCTTTACGGCGATCCAGTGTAGCTTAGGCGGAACCCTTACCTTTAAAGGCCAGACCCTTTCTAGGAACTCCTGCACCGCGCCGAACGGGCATATCCATCCACAGTAAACTCTTCCCCAGAGCACGGCTACGGCCACGGTAAACGCCATAAGCAGCAATAAGAACGGGCTTCCGGTAAAGTGTGAGGAGTTCAGCGAAAGGAGGTTTAGGACATCGACTATGCATATCAGCCTAGCCTTAATGAAGCCTATGTACGCTAGAGACCCTAGGAGCGTAACGTACCTAATTAGCTCGTTCTTCCTAATGAAGCCTACGATTACAAGTGCGAACAAAGGAAGCAGGGGGAGGCTTTCAATCTGCTCCCTCGTTAAGAGAGGTGGACGAACCGTTCCCGTGCAGGTAGCCGTACACGCCTCGTACTCCGCAGTTTCGGGGAAGGTGGCCGTGATAGTTACGGACGTTTCTTTACTTACCTCGGGGGCGGTGTAAATTACGGTCGTTTCGTTCACGGGTAAAAGCGATCCAGGCCCCTCCAAGCTCCAACTTATCAAATCAGAGGGCGCAGAGGTAGGGCTCAGCACGGCTTTGAGAGTTACAGATCTCCCCGACGTCACCTCGAACGATGGAGGGTTGATCGTCAACCGAGTTCGGTACTTGACGATGGCCGTCGTGATATCAACGCTCTCAGCTCCCATATTATCTAGGACCGCTAGGGTTACGGAGTAATTTCCGGGCGCGTTGTAGACGTGCTCGACGACCTTCCCGACGGCACTACTCCCATCTCCAAAGCTCCATTTAAACGAAACCACCTTCCCATCGACATCGTATGAACCCGAGGCGTTGAAGGTTATCGGCTTACCGAC
>CALBHZ010000181.1 GCA_937892815.1 uncultured archaeon
TAGAGAGGTCTCGTGGGCTCGGAGATGTGTATAAGAGACAGTTTTTGAATTCTTCAAACACTATACTCCTTTAATTTAATGGAATCGAGGTATATTTCTTGGAAATAGGGCTCGACCGCTAACTCTATGTAGTTCACCTTCCCAGCAACATCTTCTGCTTTTCTTTTCATGTAATCGGATAGTAAACACATCCTAGCTCCGGTTCCAGCCGCGTTTCCTACTTGATGTATCTTAACTAGAGGAACCCTCGGTAGCATGCCTATTTTAATAGCGCTAAGGGGATCTAAATATGTGCCAAAGGCTCCAGCAATGAAGATGGCTTCGAGATCTTCGGAATTTATCCCCCTGTTATTTAAAAGGACTTTAATCCCGGTCGCTATAGCTGCTTTCGCTTTTTGTATTTCTCTAACGTCTTTTTGGGATATAGTAATATCTTCATTTATAGCCGTCTTATCCTTACCTACTAAGATAAGCTCTTTGACCCCTTCATTCCTCTTTATGAGCTCCTTACATATGTTCTCGTTTAATCTACCGCTTTCATCTAGGATACTATGTTCTACCATTTGCGATATAGCATCTAAGATGCCAGAACCGCAAATACCGACTGGCTTGCCGTTGCCTATCGTTCTATACAAGACGTCGCAATTCCTTATAGCTACGCTTTCAATAGCTCCAATCATCGCTCTTACTCCAAACTTTATATGAGCTCCTTCAAAAGCAGGTCCTGAGGCGGTTGATACGGCGAACAGCCCTTTTCCATCGTTCAGCACTATTTCGGTATTCGTCCCAATATCTATCATTAAACACGGCTTCTCCAACTTATAGATCTCAGTCGCTAGAATAGCTGCTACACAGTCTGCTCCTACGAATCCTGCTATGTTAGGTAGAACATAGACCTTGCCTCCTTCGTTGATAGTTAGGCCTACTTCCTTAGCGTCGTAAGTTAAGGCCTTCCTTACCACCGGTGGGTAGGGAGATAAAGCGAGATAGGAAGGATCTATTCCCAAGAACGAATGGTGCATGTACGTATTTCCAACGGCAACTACCTCATATACATCGGACGTGCTTGCGTTGACCGCCTTAACTAACTCCCTTATCATTTCGTTTACGGCTTTAAGGAGTAGCGCTCTAAGGACGGAGAGCTTTCTCTTATCCTTCATTATGTGAGTTATCCTAGTTAAGATATCTTCGCCATACCGAACTTGAGGGTTTAACCTAGACGTTTTCCCAAGGGTTTTCCCAGTTTCTAGATCTAGTAGATAGCCGGCTAACTTCGTGCTTCCTAAATCCACAGCAAAGCCTAGAACCTTCGCCTTCTTACTCCTGACGTCTATTATCTCATCCTTGTACAAAATAGCGGATACTTCCCATTTCTCGTTTCTAAGCACAACCGGTAAGGAACGTAGGCAGCTTATCGAGATAGATCTGGCTTCGGTCTTTAAGGCTTCCAGTAATAAATCGTGATCGGATTTAACGCTCTTTAAAGTGGGTCTCCTCACCTTTACGCATATCCTTTTAACAGATGGAGAAAGAGTCACAGGAGTTTCTATTCCTTCGACCTGAAGGATATACGCTCCTCTCCTACTTGTAACTGGTATTTCAACCTCGATTTCCCCCTTCTTCAATACTTTAGCTTGACACGCAAGCCTGTATCCGGAGGAAATGTCCTCAATTGTTAAAAAGCTCCTTTCTTTATGAGATATCGGAGATAGAAACTCTCTGCCCTTTACCACTCTTACCTTACACTTTCCACAAGCTCCTAGCCCTCCACATACCGATATCACCTCTATCTTAGATTTTAGAGCTAAATCTAGTAAGGTATCTCCTATCCTCTCTTCGCATCTCCTATTTTCAGGAAGGAAGGTTATCAATTATCCATCTATGTATAGAGATAAATATTATATAGCTTATTGCTTACTTAAGGAATGAGTAGGAGCATAACCGATGGGCTTGCCGAATACGTATTTGAGGGCGAAATTTAACGAATGCCGAAAGATGCGATCGAGAAAGCTAAGAGGGCGTTAGAGAG
>CALBHZ010000182.1 GCA_937892815.1 uncultured archaeon
GAGATGTAGAGAGGTCTCGTGGGCTCGGAGATGTGTATAAGAGACAGAAACGGTAGCCTTCCCTCCACAAAGCATTCCTACTCCTCCTTTTCCCTCTTCAACTAACGCTAACTCCACCTTCCTAGGTTTCCTCTCCTTTATAACATCTAATGCTATCTTCTTAACCCTCTCCTCTAAGCTTCCTCCTCCTACCGTACCTAGAGTACTTCCGTCCTTCATTATTAACATCTTAAATCCCGGTTTACCTGGACTGCTTCCCTCCACATCTACAACGGTAGCTAAGGCGAAGGTCTCCCCCTTATCTACCAGCTCCGCCATCTTCTTAATCAAAAGACTATCTTGTGACACGCTCTCCTCTTTACTTCATCGATTTATTAAAACTTTTTTCGTACTCATCTAATATTACCTCTTCAACCTTTTGAAAGTAGAGCCTAGTAGCAAAGGGCATTTTATCCAGATTGTTCTCTATGGCTTCGATAAAGTACTTAACCGCCCTCCTCGATATATCTATTTTAAACTTCATAGGGAGAATGGGATCCTGAGTTACCTTAATTAACCCCTTTAAATCCTCCGGAGCCCTAGCCTTAGCTTCTTCCTCTATTATCATAAACCATTCATATAATACTTCTGGGTTAAGCCCCTCTTTTAAGCTCACGATCTTTTGCGCTAACTTCTCTATGGTACTAATGCTCAGCGGATTGTCTTCCAAGGTCAAAGCCATCACCTCCTAGCTGTATATAATTATAATAAGTTATGTTTAAATAATGTAGAAGTCGAATTTTTCATATCTTGTACGTTACAGTCGTTTTTCCAGTTAAAAATAGGGAACGCTTTGTGAAAAAGAACGTAAGCATAGCGTTCAAGGCTAAGAGGGTGAGAGAGGTAATTATAGTCGATGGAGGTAGTACCGATGGCACCGTTAAAAGAGCTTTAGAAGTCGGAGCCAAAGTCATAGTTCAAAGTAAGTTAATTTACCCGGGAAAGGGAATTGCTATGAGAGATGGAGCTTTAATGGCATCGCAAGACGTGGTAGTATTTGTAGACATCGATATAGAGAACTTCGATACGTCTTTCATAGAAAAACTAGCCGAGCCCATTATAAGTGGGAGAGCTGATTTCGTAAAGGGGAGGTATCAAAGGAAAGCCGGGAGGGTAACCGAGCTTGTGGCTAAGCCTTTACTTAAGATGTTCTATCCGGAGCTAGCTGGCTTTAAGCAACCGTTAAGCGGAGAAATAGCGGGTCATAGGAAGTTCTTCTATTCCGTGGAATTTGAGGAAGGATGGGGGGTAGACGTAGGCCTACTCTTAGATGCCTTTAGAATGAAGAAGAGAATAGAAGAAGTCGATCTAGGATATAGGGAACATGAAATGAAGCCTTTGCACATGTTAACGGATATGGCATATCAGGTAGCTGAAGCCATATTAAGGAGAGCGGTAGAGGATGGAAGGTTAAATAAAAGGGAAATGAGCAAGAGGCTTGTAGAGGTAATAACGGAGGCGGAGGAGATAGGGTTATGAGAGCATTGGTAATTGGCGGAGGGCATTCGGCCTTCTTCGTCGTAAACACTTTGAAAGAAATAGATCCAAACGGAGAAATCGTCATAGTAGAGACCACTATTGAAAAAGCTGGAATGGCTCAAAAGCAGTTTCCCTTTGCTGAAGTACTAAGCCTTGAAATTGATGAAATATTGAATTACGTAAAAGGGGTAAAAAACAACGTCGACGTCTTAGTAGTGTGTACAGGTAGCGATGCTCTAAACTTAAGAATAGCAAGGGCCGCCGTTGAAGCAGGAGTACATCGAGTTATATCCGTTATAAATAACCCCTTAAACGAACCGTACTTTAAGAAAGCGAGAGTTAGGCTTTTAATCGACCCGTACTCAATAATTGAAACGAAGCTAAAGGAGCTTTTAGGCGTGGGCTTGCCGGTTAAGATATATGAGGGTCTTGAGAAAAGGGTAGCGCTTTACTCTATCATCGTTCCCAAAAAGATTAAAATAGAGCTGGAGAGGGAGCCCCATAGCGTTTACTTACTAGCAAAATCTAAAACCAAAATTACAGCCGAATTTGGAATGGATTTGGAAAAAGGAGACGTATTATACATTTTTGGAGAAGCACATGAAGCGAGGAGTATTGCTGAAAAGCTTTCTAGTAAAATGAAGAAAGGAAGCTAACGTCCACTTAAGCCGATGTTTATAAATTTCCGTAATTAGCCTTCTGGGCTTCGATAGGTAACGGAATGGCTATCCGTAAAAACTTCAGAAAAGGATTTCGAGCTAGTAGTGAGTATACTGAGGCGGCTTTTTAAACACTTGTAAAAATCCGTATCGGTGATCCTTAGGAA
>CALBHZ010000183.1 GCA_937892815.1 uncultured archaeon
TGAGAGGGAACGCGATAATTGCCGAGGCCGTACTGCTTTTAGCTACGTTAACCGCCGCAAGCCTCTTCTCGGTAGCGGTTATATCCAAAATGGGTACTTTAACTTCCTCGTTTTCTACTTCAATCAAAAGCCATGAGGAGACGATCGAGGCGTCTATTAGAATAGTTTACGCTGCCCCCTTAAACGATACGTACATCGCTGTTTGGATTAAGAATACTGGGAGCCTTCCCATTCCTCTAAATGACGAGCTAGATATTTTCTTAATTGGAGGGTCCACGTATAAGCGCATTCCGTATGGGTCTACATCTAAACCTTATTGGACATCCGGTTCCAACAAAATTGTTCCCAAACTATCGAATCGGATCGAAATCTTCCTAGATGAACCGCTAGTTGAGGGAGAAATATACGTGCTTAAAGTCGTGCTTTACACGGGATATGAGGACGATTATTACTTTTCGTATAGAGGTGGTTAAGAAATGGGTTTAAGCCAGATTATAGCCGGTTTTCTCTCAGCTATGGTCTTAATTAGCATCATTACCTATTTCGGTTATACGCTATTCGTAAGCTCCGATCGCTATGTACTTGAGGCAAAAAATCTTGAGAGGGAACTCCTAGTATCATCTAATACCAAAGTGAAAATTCTCAATTTAACCGTTACATCTCCAAATAACGTGTTATTAGAGGTTGGAAATGATGGAAATACGAAGGTAATTTTCGATGAGAAATTCGACGTGATAGTAGATTATATCAATAGTAATGGAGAGAGAAGGATATTGAAATTAAACTACGAATCTCCAAGCAACGGATGGACCGTTTTGAATATAACTAGGGATTACATAGATCCAGGTATACTGAATCCGCATGAAGTAGCGTTCCTCTCTTTGAATTTATCCGAAGATATCGGCTCCGGAACTCTAACGGTAATTATTTGTCCCGAATACGGCTATCCTTCTCAAATAGCCATTAAAGTGAGCTAGAATGAAGAAGCCGTGGATCGTTAAGAGGATAATAGAGAGGGTAACGAAAACGGGGATAGACGAAAAACAGCTCTATATGCAGCTCCACCTATACGCGCTCTCAACTGGCGAAGCAACTAGATCGGAGCTATTCAGACATATGGCTAAGCAGGAGGAGTACGCTCCGTATTCGACCGCAATGGGTGAAATAGATAAGCTAGGATCTAAGCTTAGATACGGCCTTCCTAAAGCATGTATTACTATCTCGAAGAAAATGAAAAATGAGCCCTTTAAGGGTTTTTTATCTAGGCTTGGAGAAGCCATAGCTATAGGGGAAAGGCTTCAGGACTTCTTTGAAAGAGAATTCATGGCTACCTTAATGGAGTACAAAGGACTTTACGAAAGATCGATAACTTCGGTTAGCGTACTGCTTTCGCTATACTCTAGCGTTATGTCATCGCTTATCTTCATCATAGCCTTTACCTTATTGCTATCCGTTTTCTGGCCGATAGATCCGTGGACTATGTTATCCTCTATAGCGGCCATGTTAACCGCTTTAATAGTATTCGTGATATTGATGTTCTTAATATTTCCGAGGGATAAAGTTATCTGCAATTACCCTGCGGATTGGAAGTACAAAGCGGTAAACGTGCTCGCCTTAGTTGCTACCATTACCACCCTCGCTATCTCCATCTATTCCGTTCTAACCTATCCATCGGTTAGGCTGGAGCCGATATTCGCTGCGGGAGCTGTCTGTTACTTCATTCCAGGGATGTTAGCGAGAGCATTAGATAAGAAAGTGAGGGAGCACGAAAAAAGCTATCCTTCCTTTATTAGACATATAGGCGATATCTATCAAAATACCGGTTCTCTAGAGGAGTCGTTTAGATCGATAATAAAGGCTAAAATGGATACGGCTTTACAGCTCGTAGAGAGAGGGCTTAAAAGGGTTAGGTTCAGAATTCCTAGGAAAATAGTATGGCTCCATTTATCTAAGGAGACGAGCAGTGAATTAATCGAGAGAGGCAATAAGATAGTCGCCGATGCGATGGATTACGGAGCGCTAGTAGGCAGGGTTAGCGAGAAGGTAGCGTACGTTTCCTCAATAATTCTAGATTTGAGGAATAAAAGGATACAGACGGCGAAATCTTTCGAATCGATCATCTTCATTCTACATCCTCTAACGGTAGCTTTAATGATGATAATGAACGAGCTTATGAGGATATTTAATGAAATATTTTCATCCTTAGGAAGTACCGCTAAGATACTCTCCTTTGGCCACATTTCACCTATGGTAATATATGCTACGTCGATTATGAGCACTTTAGCTCTCGTTTACGCGAATAGCTTAGCTATAAAGGCAGCCTTTGGGGGCTACTTCGGCACCTTCTACCTTACGCTAAGCTTAATGTTCGCCATCACCACCTGCGTTCTCTTCGCATCTCAAATGATAATGCAACAATTCCTCTTCCCGGCTATAGAATTGGAGAATATTAAAGGGCTGGGTGGGATATGATGTTCCTGAAAATTGTCCAATTACAAAATGAAGAGCTAGACAGGCTCTTGGGAGGCGGTATACCTTTCCCGAGCTTCATTTTAATCCAAGGAGAATATGGGTCAGGTAAAACTATATTCTTATCCCAAATACTTAACGGTCTCCTTAAAAACGATTACCTCGTAACCTATTTC
>CALBHZ010000184.1 GCA_937892815.1 uncultured archaeon
AGAAGACGGCATACGAGATGTAGAGAGGTCTCGTGGGCTCGGAGATGTGTATAAGAGACAGGAATATATATAGGTCTACCGGCTAGGGGAAGAAGGATTTTAGGAGATAAAGCTAAGACGTTACTACTTGAGGTCGTACCTAAGATAATACGTTCAATAATCTCATAAGAAGAAAGGAAAGGGGAAATCCAAGAACATATCAATAATTACCTAGATCAAGAATACATTAGGAAGTGGCTCTACGAAAACAACTACGCTTTTTTCATTGGGGATAATAGCGTGCTTCCTAGGGAATCTAGCTTAACCGAAAGGCCGATGAGAAACTCCGTACCTTTCAGATCTCCCAACTCCCTTCGAGTATCGGTGAAGCTTCCAAGCGGCCGCTCAATTACCGGAATGGTCATGCCTGCCGGGCTCGTTACTATAACTGGAGGAGGATACCATGGGAAGACGACCCTTTTAGAGGCCATACAAGAAGGGATATACGATCACGTAGAGGGAGACGGTAGGGAGCTTACTATTTCCAGAAAGTATACGGTATTAGTTAAAGCTGAGGACGGTAGGATAGTTTCCCACGTCGATATATCTAGCTTTATCGATAAGCTGCCCTCTGGAGAGGATACTAGCGACTATACAAGCCTCGACTCAAGTGGATCTACGAGCATGGCGGCATCGATTAACGAGGCGATTGAGGCTGGAGCTGAAGTGCTACTAATAGATGAGGATACTAGCGCAACTAACCTTCTATATAAAGATGAAGTTATGAAAGAGGTAGTTGTTAACGATCCTATTAAGCCCTTCTGTTTACAAGCGAGAAGTCTAGTAAGTAAAACTGGGGTTAGCGTAGTAGCTATAGTGAGCGCTTCCTCGGCTTTCATTAACATCTCCGATAGAATAATTTTGATGGAAAAGTTCATTCCGAGAGATATAACTTCAAACGTAGGAAGATCCAACATATGTGGAGATGAGCTACTTTATAAAGCCCCGAAGAAGAGACTGTTCCACGGAATTAAAGACTTAAAGAGAGTTAAAGCTAAGGGGTTCAAGATCGTTGCAGAATATTACGGAGGAGATAGCTACGAACTCGATTTAACATACTATCCTAGGATAGTTGAGAAGGGACAGGTGAAGTTCTCAACGTACATAATTGAAAAGCTCTCTAATTTAAGGAGGCCTATGAGCGTCTCTGAATTGATAACTTACGTAAATAGATCGATCCGTGATAAAAGCTTCTCAGCTTTCGCTAAACCCGTGCCTCCGGATTTAACGGTGGTAGATGGCTTTGACGTCATATGGATTTTGAATAGGCTTTACGGTTCCATCTTTTCTCAAATTCCTAACTAGCCTTAATGTAAGACAAATCAATTAAATTCAGTATCTAAAGATCAGTAAGGGGACCTCTAGCTCTTTTTTCGATAAACCCGAATGAGCTCCCTTCATTTCATACTTCCTCTTCTTAGGCCTAATATCAAGCGCGTATCCCTCCTTAGGTAGCAAGATCAGCCTTCCAAGCCTATACAATGCTAAGTCCTTTACCTCTCTTAGCCCCAGTAATCTAAGCTCTAGGGCCTCTTCCTTCTTTAAAGCTAAACACCATTTCCCGTATTTCCTATTCACCTCGTCTAGTACCTCATCATAGCTATCTTCTAAGGGAAGCAAAAAGGTAGCCCTCATATCTCCGAATGGAGGAAGATACAGCTTATTTACTATATCCTTATCATCTACAATCCGATCTTGACGTTTCCTAGCATCGACAAATCCGTGATCCGCTACTATTACGAATGCCCTCCTTCCCTTCTTCTTGAAGGGAAGCTTAGATATCAAGGATAAGACCCTAGATACGTACGCTTTCACCTCCTCAGAATCTGGAGAATATACGTGAGCAGCCGTATCTAGGACTTCCCAATATGCCGATATGAGCTCTCCTCTTTCTCCAATTAACCTTATCATTAAGTCTTCTAAATCTACGTACGGCACTACTTCGGCATCGTCATACAGAGCCTTAGTTAAGAACGTATCCACTAGATACCTCTTAATGTAAAGCTTTGAATCCAGCCCTCCTCCTCTAGCCTTTTTATGGATGGGAGGAACCGGTAAGAACTTCTCTGGATCGATTATTTCAGCGATTTTATCGTATGGAGTTGTTCTAATTATTTCAATAATACTTCCTACTTCCCTACTCAACATCGAATAACCGAGTACGCCATGTTCGCATGGCTCGAGGCCGGTAACTAAGCTAGCCATAGCGGTAGTCGTAGTAGTAGGGAAGACGCTACTTATCTTAAAGTACTTTCCTCTCTTCTTGATAAGCGGGAACTCCGGAGCTTTTTCAATTAAATACGACGATAATCCATCTATTACCAATATGGTAATGCTTTCAACGCCCTCTAAGGCCGAGTGAACATTATCGGGCAAAACAGGTCCGTTGGGCTTTAACCCTAGTACCTTCATTACGCTGTTAGCGAAGTTTACGATGCTTATCTTGTAGTTGGGTAGATAAAGCTCCAACTTCCTATTTAACTCTTTAAACAACCCAGTATATAGAAGCACCTACTCTTAAAAAGATTTCATTAAAACTGATAAACGTCGAACGTTTCATCTTTGTTCAACAAAAGTTATTAGCAAGCTTAAGGGTACCGTTTAATAAGGGCTTGAGGATATCGATAGTAGGGTTTGGCAACCCCTACATGGGAGATGATGCTGTAGGAATAAAGATCTTAGAAGGGCTCAAAAACATTGGGCTTCCGGATAACGTAGAAATTCACGAGTGTTCTTCTGAATTCGATCTAATAAATATAGTCGATAAAGCGGATGAGCTAATCATCGTTGACTCTATGCTTTCCGGAGTCGAGCCTGGAACCGTCGTAGTTGAAGAGCTGAGAGCGGATATGGGAGAGGTGAAGCCTATAACGAGCCTCCATGGATTAGACATAACCTCCGTGCTACCTCTAGTTAAAGCGATAAACGGCAAGCCCAGCAAAGTAATTTTCGTAGGGATAGAAGCCGAGGATATTTCGGTAAAGGAAGGCCTTTCCCCTAAGGTCGAATCAGCAATTCCCGAGGCAATTAAAACTATTCTAAATTTGATCGGGGTCTAACACTTTTCCACCTTTTTCTCCCATTATTTCCGTGCAGAGAGAAAATTATAAAAGGAGGCTCAAAAAGAAGGCAGAGGCTAGAATTGGAAGAAGAGGACGAGCTGAAGAAGGAAGCTGAGAACTTAATACGTAGGATATGGAATAGAGAAGGTAATAGCTACTCGGAAAGGCTACATATAGCCTATAGGAATGTAGAGGAAGCCGTAAAGAAGGAAGTACCTAAAATACTAAAAACGGCCGATACTATACGGAGAAACGCTAAATTACATCAATTGGAAAATTAAAGGAGTGCTCTATCTGATAAACGCTCCTAAATTGTAGCCTCCGCTATGCTAATTTTAAAATCTTTATCGTTTATCATCTAAGAAGTATATAGAGTTATGGAGAATCGTAGAAAGGTATAAATATTTTATTTAGTAATATCCTAAATTGATGATACTCTTTAGGTTTAAACCAGCTTCTTATTTGTTTGCGTGTTTACCAAGCTTTCATTTGACATTTAGTCATACTCCTGAAAGTGATAAGGGATTGCGAGGTGTAAAAGGTGATCGTTATGAATGAGGAAATAAAGCGCAAGTTGCTGGAGTGCATCGATGAAGGCTTAAATTCCCTAGGAAGAACGGTAAAGCAGGTAATTTATTGGTATTTGGAGAATAAATTTGGAGTGAAGAGGTGTGATATACTGGATAAGCCCGAGGAATTCATTAGGGCCTTGGAGTTGATGTATGGATGTGGCGTTGTCGTCCTTGAAAACATGATCGTTAGTAAGATAAGAGAGGAGTTTAACGTTCAATCGGAGGATTTCATCGGCGCTATAATGGAGATCAAAAGGAGATACGATTCCTTCTCTAAGATACAAAACTACTTCATAATACTTATAGTATGATGAGGTTGGGCATTTCCGAGTATCTCGCATTAGTTAAGAATTTAAGGGGGATGGTTTACTTTGAAGATGAGGAGGAGCTATTAAACTGGGTTAGAAATCGCTTCAAGTACAGGAATTTGGGCATCCCAGCTTCTTTAAAGCCCTTTATCAAGGTTAAAAAGCCTTTTGTACCGGTGGATTATCCCTTCGATTCCCTGCTCAGGTTAAGGGACGTAGCGGAGAAAGCGCTTAAAGCGGATCTAAAGTTCATCGATTCGTTAATTCTAGCTTCCTGTTTCGTATCTCCTCTACTCTTAATCGGTAAAGAGGCCGTTGACAAGGTCGTGAACTATGCAGTATCCGTTGTAAATACGAGATTGGATATGAGAATTCAGGATTGGAAACTGCATTTGAGGATAGCCGATTACTCCATTTTAGATCTGTACGCTTGGTGCACTTCCCACTCTAGAAAGCTTTGGGAAGGATACGATTTAGGCAATTTTATCGATGAGAGAAAGGAAGTCATAGAGAAAGATGAAAGAAGGTACTGGAGACTTGGAAGGGGGAGAGGAAAGGAGAGACCTTTCCTTGCTTACTTAGACTTAGTTCAATACCTAATTAACGATCTAGATGGCTTGCTAGAGCTCCCTAAGGAGGAAACGGTATTGGCTCTTGCCATAGTTCCAGCTGTAGTTATAACCGAGGAGAACGTCCCTAAAGCGTAAATAGCCCTTGATGCATTGACGCAACCTAAATGACTTAAAGAAAAAATTTAAGGAATTAATCCTTTTCTGCTGTCAACGTTTTAGCACTATCGTTGTTTATGTGTAGTTTGAGTATTTGTCTTACTGAGGTCGTTTTCTCATTTTCAGAATAGCGACCGCAGCTACCGCAATTACAATAATCGCCACGGAGATCCATAAAATCGGCGAGTAGAGGAGAGGTAGATTGGCTTTAACGCTCACTTCCTTAGATAAGCCATTTGAAGTAACCTTTAAGGTATAATCTCCAGCTTCAGATATTTCCACTTCGCAAGTCGCTTTTCCGTTTTGATCGGTAATTAAGTCTGCGACCTTTTTACTATACCCTTCCCTTATTAAATACACCTGTGCGGTAGCGTTGGATAAGGGGTCTCCAAATTGATCTCCGACATCTACAGCTAAGACGACCTTAGCCGGTACCGTTACCTCCTCCTTATCTACGGATGCCTCGATAAGACCTACCCTCAACAACTTGATAGTGATCACCCTCGTACTGTGGGGATAGCTTACATAGATCGAATAGCCATCGCTAAACTCCCTCGCCTCGTAGCTAATTGGTACATCTGAATAGGCTACGATCTTAATCGGTTTAAACGGTATTTCGTCCTTATAAATCGTTATATTTAGACATCCTCTACTCCCTCTAGCCCCTTCTACCTCTACCTCCACTTTCCCCTCTCTATCTAGTACGATATCTTTGAAAGTGGAGTTCGTCGCTAGAACCACGCTTAGTCCTTTAGGTTTTTCTATCAGCGTATAGTTCGCAATTCCGTAAACGTTCTTCGTAATCTCAACGTGTAAATTGCGGAGGAGATCGAGATCTCCTCCTAACTTAAATCCTCTAAAGGTCTTATTTGCCCTAGGCATAAGTTTTTCTGGGAGCGTTACTTTAGCTTCCTTCTCCTGAGATGCAAGGCCTATTACGTTTATTGACGTGTTCTTAAACATCAATCCCAAGCCCTTCCAAGCGTAGAGTAAGATCCTGTCCCTGATAAACGGGAATGTTCTCTTTGGATCCTCTTCGTAAATTACCCTAGGCCCCTTGGAGCGGATCACCAGCTCGTTGCCTCTAAGCTCAAGCTTAAACGCTACCTTTGAGCAATCCAAGTAAAGCTCTCTACAAGAGCTTAGAACGTCTATAATCCAAGTTCCGGTATTAGCTATCAATACGTCTAATCCTATAGCTTCAGGATTCTCGAGAGCCCACTCAATATACGCCCTATT
>CALBHZ010000185.1 GCA_937892815.1 uncultured archaeon
ATGATACGGCGACCACCGAGATCTACACCGTCTAATTCGTCGGCAGCGTCAGATGTGTATAAGAGACAGCCCCAGTAAAGGGCTTACCGCTAAACACTTCGTTATAATTTAACTTAGCTCCTCTATGTTCAATAACCCTAACTTGAAATTGATGGTATACGCTATCTATAATAGATTGGAGGACCTCGATTTCCTTACTCGTCATATTTCTATAAGGGCTCCCTATATCTTTAAACTCGTTAGATTTGAAAATATACGCTTTAATTCCAAGTTTTTTGAATAAGCCCTCGAAGTTCACTATAACGTTAACGGCTCCGATGCTTCCCGTCAATACGGAAGGGTTTGCGATTATCTCCTTAGCTGGTAAAGCTATGTAATAACCTCCAGATGCGCCATACTCGGTCAAATAAGCTACGACGGTTTTCTCCTTAGCTAGGTTTTCTATCATTTGATAAATTTCCTCGGAAGCGGCGGCGCTACCTCCAGGGCTATTTATCTTAAGCAGAACTGCTTTAGTAGTTGGATCATTTTCTACCTGTTTTACCATTTTACTAACTTCATCTGGCGTAAGCGTTTCTCCCCATAAAGTTAAAGGAGATTCTGAGTAAGCGATAATACCCGATAAATCTAGCACCGATACCCTATTCGCAGCCATTGGTACGTGTGTTACGCTGAATGGAAAGCTAACGTAAAAGGCGAATATTAAACCAACGATTAGTATCAACGCGATAACGATCTTCTTATATCTCATTCACTCCACCTTAACCTCTTTGTACTTATTAACTTTAACTCGTAGGTCGAGGAAGCCTATCGTAGCGAAGATAGAAGCAGTTACATACAGAATAGCACTTATTAAGATAGAGATTAAAGAGAGGAAAATTGAAGCTAAAGCCATTTTTCCCAAAATCAAACTCTTTAAAAGATCCCCTATAGCCGGCATAAAAGATACGAAACCTAAGATCATTAGCGACAAGGCGATCGCCTTCATCCATGCAGACCATTTTAGAAACCTTTCGTTAAACGCTCCGCTAGCGTGGGATAAAACAATAATCTCCGATAGCGTAAATAAGGTAATTAAAAAGAGCGAAATAACGGCTAACCAAAGCATCGGCGTCTTTGTAAAGTCGAGCATTTTAACGCTAGCTTCTTTGACGTTTTCCGTAAAAGCCCTCATCTCCCTAAAGACGTAACCGTTTATAGCGAACGTGATCACCGCTATAGCGCCAAAGATCTTGTATCCTCTCTGTTTAGATTCATCTCCAAGTAAATACCAAGCGAGTCCGACGAAGAATAAGCTCGTCAACCATAGAAATACGCCTAAATTTAAGTTCTCCTGTACACCCTTCACGATCATTCCAATTAAAACTATAGATGCTATAGGTAAGCCGTAACCTATAGCTCCTAAAGCCTTCCATTCAATTCCCATGTCTTCAAATGTTTAAGGACACCATCTATTTAAGACCTATGTAGAGGTTAAACGAAGGTGATCATAA
>CALBHZ010000186.1 GCA_937892815.1 uncultured archaeon
CCTTAATCCACTTAACAACGGTATGCCTATCGACTCCGAGGATCTCGGCAACTTCACCGCTCCTCAGCATCCTCTCCATATCTACCGTTAATATTGAAATAACCAAACAGACGTATAAATCTACCTAAAATGCAACAGCTTCACAAGGCTTCCCTCAATAGATCGTCTAATTCCCTGTCCTCGACCCCCACCTCTCTCAACTTCCGGCTTCCTTCTCCTGCTATAATATAGTACCTTCATACCGAAGCCTTTCGCCCTCCTCGCGACCGCTCGTCCAATCCTACCCATTCCAACAATTCCTAGCGTTGATCCGTATACTTCACGACCTAGCATAAAATCGATGGACCATCCTTTCCATTTCCCCTCTCTTACGAGCTTATCGCCCTCAACTACTCTACGACACACGGCTAGGATTAAAGCCCAGGTTAAATCCGCCGTAGCTTCGGTTAAGACCTCTGGGGTATAAGCAACCGGTATCCCCCTTTTAGTCGCCTCCTCTATATCTATGTGATCAACTCCAACGCTAACCGTGCTAATTACCTTTAGCTTGCCAGCAGCTCTAATTACGTCCCTATCGATTCTATCCGTTAAGTGACAAACTAAAGCGTCTACGTCCTTTATAAAATCTAAAAGCTCCTCCTTCGTAGGAGGCTTCTCGGGAAGCACGATATCAAAATTCTCTTTCAAAATCGAAAGACCGGGCTCTAAAATCGGCCTAGTAATTAACACCGTATAGTGCATGAAAATCGCTTAGAATACTAGCTTATTTAAGATGAACGTTGGATGGTTCAAAATCCACAATTAAACCACGGTTTATGAAACATTAAGGAAACGTGGAAGACCGTACTGGATTAAAAAAGATTGAAAGCGTACATAAAATTATTTTTTCAAAACTCCACGATCTTCTCTCTTCATCTTCCTAACCACGTATATATCCGATACGCCGAACTTCTTGCCTCCCCAAATCTCTTCGAGTATCCTGTAAAGCCTCTCCCCCTTCTCGGATAACGCGTACTCCTTTCTGCCCGTTGGAGTGCCATCGTCCCTAATCTTAACCAAAATCCCGAGCTCTTCTAGATAATGGATCCATCTCCAAGCCGTAGTTGACGCATAAGTAGGTTTTCCTCCGAGGAACATAGCGAAGCCGTAGATATGTATCGGCTGGTTTTCCTTTATTATCCTGAGAACTTTAAGAAGATCTTTCACATCCGGCATAGCAGCCATTTCTAACAATGAGGGCCTATTTATGGTTTTGCATATACATCAATTACTGATATTATCAGATAAGTATAATTGCTAACTTAAGACAATTTATATATAGGTGTAAATATTTTTCATTCAAAGCACTTAAATAGAGGACAGGCCTTTAGGGTTAAGGCGTGATGAAGGTAGGTAAGAGGTTAAGGGCGATATCTCCGGTAATAGCGGTGCTAATACTGATCATTGTCGCCGTGGTTGCCGGAATTACCGTATACAACTTCGTAGCTGGACTTATATCTCAGACCACGACTCAGAGTAGGGCTCCATCGAGCATAATAATAGATGCCGCTAAACTAACCCCAAAAGAAGCGGTTGCAACGGTGAGGAACATAGGGCAGACGGAAGCGACAGTTATCGAAATGCAAGTGCTCAACGCTACAGATTTGTCATTAGTAACATCTGTGAATATAGGAGATCCAATAACGATACCTCCTGGAAAAGTTGGAGAGGTCAAGGGATCGCCCGCGGATGAGAAAGCAATAGAACCTGGTGAGTGGTACATTGTTAAGGTGCTGACCGATGACGGTGCATCTGCAACCACAAAGGTAAAGGCTCAACAACCAAAGTAAAGGCATCATAAAGTTTACCATATTAAAAATCAATCTTCATCATTATTTCTTTAATAAAATTGATAAAATTTTAACTATCTGTATCGATTAAGTGAGGGAAATGAAAGTACGTATTAATTTGATGTGCTCTTAATCCTTAACTCATTTATTGATGTTAATCGAACCTTCCTCCTTACGTAAATAGGCAACAACCTGAAGTTGATGCCTTTCTTAAACCTTTCATCGGCTAAAATGAAAATCCCTCCCTCATCCTCCTGCCTAATCACCCTTCCCAAAGCTTGAGATACCCTCCTCATGGCCGGCAGTATGTAAGCGTAAAACCTCCCCTTAGGCCCGTATACCTTCTTGTAGTAGGATATGAAAAGCTTCGTAGATAACGTAGGCTTATCGAAAGGTATCCCTATTAGTAAAGCCGCAATTAAGCTCTCGCCCGGAAAATCGGCTCCTTCCGCGAACCTTCCCGTGCATGGAGCGAGCAACACGCCCTTGCCTTTAGACGCCTTAAATTCGTCTAATATCTTCCTAGCCTTTCTACCCGACATGTCTCTCTCTTCAACGAAGACCTTCCTACCTAAAGACCTCGCTATCTCGATAATTCCATTTCTTAAATCTTCTAAGACCCTATAGCTCGACGTGAATATAGCGAGGTTCCCATCGACTTTAGAGATAGCGTCCTCAACTACCTTCAAGTACTTCTCCTTCATATCTCCAGATAGCTCCTCCCCCTTGGTGCTTACGCCGTCTACGATATAGGATGAGATCTTGTCGTATGCGTACCTCCACCTCCCCTCAACGTACTCGTAATTCTCGATTCCCACGATTTGAGCGAAGGCATCGATAGGCCTTAAGGTTCCGGACATGAAGATAACCCTGTAAAAGGAGGGCCAGATATCTTTTAAAAACTCGGAAGCCCTCATATCCCTCATCTCGAGCTTAACCTTCCTCCCCTCCTTGATAGCGATGAAGGCAATTCCCTCTTCATTTTCCCTTTCTAAAGCCGTTAACAAGAACTCGCCTAGATGATGCAATGAAGACCTAGGCTCCTTACCCTCCTCTAACCTAATTTGATGTACCTTCTCTCCAAGCCGAATTAGCCTAATTAAATCCCTCTCGCTTATCCCCGCTTCCCTTAAGAGCTCGCTCGGCTTGAATAAGGCCTCCCCAAACACCATTCTCCTTTCAATTTTCTTAATAGCCCTCTTCAACCCCTCTAAATCGAACTTAACGTCCAGCTTCTTAAGCTCAAGCTCACATCTCCTCAAGGTTACGTTAGAGATGTAATCCGAGTTTAAATCGTAAGCTACCCTCTGCAGATTATGGGCTTCATCGACTACTAAGACGCTCTTGTGGAAGGGAAAGGCCCTCTTTATAGCCCACATAGCTCCGGTGAAGATGTAGTTGTAGCTTAAGGATACCAACCTCTGTCTCTTATACACATCTCCGAGCCCACGAGACCTCTCTACATCTCG
>CALBHZ010000187.1 GCA_937892815.1 uncultured archaeon
GAATAGGAATATTATAACTCCTAGGGAAACGAAGAGATAGGCGTCGTATGGATGTTCCACCTCCATCCTATAAGATAGAATTTTAATTCTTAGACGCTCTCTTCGCCTTCTTGACGGCCTCGATAAAATCGTTCGCCTCTATCTTAAACTCCTTCGATATTTCCTCGACGATACATTTCTCTATTACGTTAACCCCAGACCCATAAATCCTTTCTAATAACCTCATAAATACCTCGGGCTTATCCGCTATCGCATTCATATCCGTATTGAATTCCCTTTTTAAGTACCAGTAAATTACATGCTTTACGTTCTCCCCTAGATGGCTTAAGCCTCTATCTACGCAGGCTAAAACCCTGCTCTTAAATCGCCTCATCCGATCACCTAAACTACGGGGGTTAGTTTTACGATGGGGTATCCCTTGGAGTAATCGTACTCCAAGTGACATATTCGAGATGGCGGTCTTATAGAGTAGGTAACTAACGTAGCATCCGCTACGTCTAACTTAACGTGTCGATCGCAAAAGGCCAACAGCTTCCCTTTGATTTCGTTATCCTCCTCTAGCTTGAGAACTAAAACATCGTTGAATTGCCTTATCTCAAGGCTTAACTCTAACACGCACTTCAATAACTCGTTTCCAGGATGGATCGCCTCCTCGATATCTAAATCGACGAACACGATACATGGCCTACCGCTTACCCCTTTAACCTTCATAGCTTCGCTCCACAATTTCTCGAATGATTTCTCCGTTGAAGAGCGATCGAGCGTGAAGAAGCATGGATCCGAACGATGTTCCTCGTAAAGCCCTATTCTAAACCTAGACTTTACGATGTCCTCCGATAAATGTCTGGCTATCGCTTCCTTAAACGTGATGGGGGCTATGCTTGCGTGGGACGAATTAACAGCACATCCGTTTAAGGCTAGGAAGTTCAGCTCTATCGATGCCAACAGCGGAAGCTGCCAATCTGGAGGAACGGTCTTCCCTACTTCCAGTAAGATCGTCGAGCCCTTCCTTAGCCCTCCTTCAAATAGATCGTCTAGATCCCTGCTTCCAGAGGAGTAATAGATCTTCTTATGCTCCCTAGGTTTGAATTTCCGAGCTTTGAACTCGATCCAATCTTCAACTTTAGCTCTTTGGAAGATCTTAAACCTTCCTCCATGTAGGGTGAAGAGGAAGCTCTTTTGAGGTATTTCGGAACCCCTCAACTTATTCCATTCTATACGTCTTATCCTCCTTCCCTCAATTTCTTCGTCTTTTAGGGTAATTATGGCGTCTACTAGGTAATCGGTAGTAGTTAGATGAGGTTCTTCGCTTATAAACACTAACTTAGCTTCATTCTCTTCGGCTATTCCTATGAGGGATTTCTCGATTCTCAATCTTTCCTTGAAGTCCAGCTCTTTAGCTATCGAATCCCAGCTATCTAGCACTACTAACGGCTTCTTCAGCTTAGTAACTGACTCAAATACCGACTCTAAAATGTTCGTTGCTTTACCGAATCTCAAATCTTCGAATTTAGCGCCTCTAGCTCTAGGAGCAGCTTCTACTACCTCTCCTTTCTCAATAAGCTCTTTTACATAAGGGTATTGACGCTCTAACTTCTTATTAGATACTCTAGTGGAGATGTAAAGCCCTCTTCCGTGTATACGAAGTAGCTCGAAGGCGAGTGTTGTCTTACCAGCTCCTGGCGGACCTTTGATAAGTATGGCCGTGATATTGGGGTTAAGGAGGCTCTCAAGCGGTAATTCCCCCCCCCCTTCCAACATTCGGTCATCATCCTTCTTTAAGAATCGGGAAATTAAAAATTTTAATCCTCCCCTTTCTCAATTAGGTAAGTAGTTGCTCCTATGGAGATAACTAAGCTAGCGAATAATAGGTAGATATACCTTTTCCTCTAAATTTGTGCTCGCAACTTGAAGGTTATCGAAGGCTGGGACTACGCTTTGCCAATACAGATCTATGGATAGAACCGCGTAAGCCGAGCATGAAATTGGCTACTCGGTTATAGCATCATATCCCTCTACCAACTCGACTTTTATATAGTAGTATTATGGTTTTCTTAAGCATAAGATCCAGATAGGAGCTCGTACCAAGGGCTTGTAGCTGTCTCTTATACACATCTGACGCTGCCGACGAATTAGACGGTGTAGATCTCGGTGGTCGCCGTATCAT
>CALBHZ010000188.1 GCA_937892815.1 uncultured archaeon
TGGGTAAAATTGGTCAGAGACGATTCGCTATACCTTCTTCCTCTCTTAAAACCTCATGAAACAGAAGAAGAGAAGGTTATTAAGAAGTTAAGCTCTGGACCTTTAGAGGAACATCTCCTCTCCGAAAAAGAGTTGGGGATTGTAAGAGAGTTAATGAGGAGACCCAATTACATAAACGTAATAGAAAGTTCTGAAATATTTGTAGGAATCATAGATAAATGGAAATCCGCGATAGAATCTATGCCCATTGTCGAGGAAGTAACTCAATTAAGGCCAGAACACCTCATAAATAACAATTGGAAGAAAATAAGATTTGCAGTTATAGATATAAGCGCTCCAACACCTTCCATTTATCCTGCTAAGAAACACCCATTAGTCGAGTTTATTAAAATCGTAAGAGAAATATTCGTCTCTTTAGGGTTTGAAGAAGTAAAGGGACCTTTAATACAACCCGCCTTCTGGAACTTTGACGCCTTATTCACGCCTCAGGATCATCCAGCTAGGGATATGCAAGATACCTTTTACCTTCATGGATTTACGGCTAAACTTCCAAAATCGGATTTGGTGGAAAGGGTTAAAAGAGCTCATGAGAATGGAGGGGATACCGGCTCTAAAGGTTGGGGGTATGAATGGTCAGTAGATAAAGCTAGATCATGCGTTCTAAGAACCCATACAACGGCTGTAACTATAAGGGCACTTTACGAATTAAAGGGCAAAGACGCTAAGATCTTTAGCATAGGGAGGGTGTTTAGGAATGAAAATGTAGATGCTAAACACTTGGCGGAATTTCATCAAGTAGAGGGAATAGCCGTAGGAAGAAATTTAAACCTTAGACACTTAATGGGATATCTCACACTATTTTATAGGAAGCTAGGATTTGAGAAGGTGAAGTTCTGGCCTACCTTCTTTCCATATACAGAACCCTCCCTTCAATCTATGGTTTATTCCGAGAAGTTAGGTAAGTGGCTTGAGTTATGTGGCATGGGGATTTTCAGACCTGAAGTAGTGAGGCCATTAGGGGTAGATAAACCCGTATTAGCATGGGGTATGGGATTAGAAAGGCTGGCGATGTTATATTACGATGTTACCGATATTAGACAATTTTACATCAATAGACTATCTTGGTTGAGGGAGGTAAGATGCCGGTAATAACTCTTTATAAAAGCAGATTGGAAGCTCTAATTCCGGGCTTTAGTTTTAAGGAAATATGCGAAGTACTACCCTACGCAGGTTTGGATATAGAAGAGCTAACTGAAGAATACGTTAAATTAGAATACACGCCCAATCGTCCGGACTTATCAACGGATTATGGTGTAGCTAGAGCTCTAAAGGGGATATTGGGAATTGAAACCGGATTACCAAAAAGGGAAACGATCAAAGGCAAAATCGAGTTCATAGTAGATGAATCGGTTAAGGAAGTAAGACCCTTCGTCGCGGGGTTCGTAGTCAGGGGTCTTTCACTAGATGATGAAACTATAAGACAAATTATATCAATGCAAGAGGATTTACACGAAGGTATAGGAAGGAGGAGAAGGAAATTAGCTATTGGACTTCACGATATATCTCCGCTTACTCCACCGATTATTTATACTACGGTTAAATCCGATTTCAAGTTCGTGCCATTAAATGAAGTTAGAGAGATGAGCGTTAAGGAGATCTTAGAAACCTTGCCCACAGGAATCAAGTATAGACATATAGTCGATGGATATGGAAGATATCCAATTCTCATAGATTCTAAAGGAGTGGTTCTCTCACTACCCCCTATAATAAATGGAAATGCTACTAGAGTAACTGAGAGAACTAGGGATATGTTGATTGATTTAACTGGAACTGATGAGAAGGTCTTGGAGGACGCGGCAGCTATATTAGCAGAGGCTTTAGCCGATGCTGGAGGAAAGATCGAAACGATTACGGTAGTGTACAAGAACAGAAGGAAGGCATTTCCACCGTTAGACCCTATTGTCAAGGAGTTGGACCCTAATCTAGCAAGGGAGCTACTAGGCGTGAATTTAACAGATAAGGAGATTGAGGATGCCTTAAGAAGGTGCAGATTTAACGTTTATAGGGAGGATGGGAAGCTTAAGGTGGAAATACCTAGATACAGGATAGATATATTGCATGAAGTAGATTTAGTAGAGGAGGTAGGTTATGGTTACGGTTATCACAGATTGCAGCCTTTATTCGACTTTCCATATTCGGAAGGTAGATATCTAAATAGTTCAGTATTCTATGAGAAGGTAAGAGATGTGGCAATAGGTCTTGGATTTACTGAAGTAATGAATTTTATCCTTTTATCTAAGGAAGTTCTATACACGAAGCTAGGAAGAGACCCGAGGGAAGGAATACGAGTAGAATCTACCAAGAGCATTGAACATGAATACTTAAGGGATATATTACTTCCCGGCCTTCTTTTAACGATCTCCTACAACGTTCACGAACCACAACCACATAAATTCTTTGAAATTGGAGAGGTATTTGCAAGAAACGAGAAGTCAGAATGTGGGATTGTAGAGAAGGAGCGCTTCGCTGCTGTATCCTCTCATCCTACAGCCAATTATACGGAGGCGAAATCTAATTTAGAGGCGCTCCTTCGCTCCTTCATTGAAGACGAACCAGTTTACAGAAGACTTGAGGAGCCGTATATCTTCGAAGGAAGAGGTGCTTTAGTTATGGTTAACGGAAGGGTCATCGCTAAATTAGGAGAAATACACCCACGTACACTAAGCGCGTTTAACATCAGAAATCCAACCTCCTTCTTTGAGCTCGATCTACAATATCTAATGGAAATTTGGGAGAAGCATAGGAAAAGGATTTAAGAGACCGTTATCAATATTTTATAGCCCAGCCTAAAGGCGTGGAAGACGGCCCCTCCGGAGAAATGATGGCAGGGGTTAACCCATCCACGCTACAGCTGGGCGCCCCGATTGAGAGGTAGGGGAGGTGGCTTAGGCCAGCGATGAACCAAACCGTCAGAGGCGGGGTACAAAAACTTTGAGAAGGTGGAAGGATGCATGTAGAGGATTTAGAGGAAATAGCAGATGAGATATCACGTATAATTAGGAGTTTAAACTATGAAAATGTATTAGTTGTAGTAGAAGGTATGAGAGATGCTAGAACTTTGAGAGCCTTCGGTTATGAAGGAGAAATATTCGAGTTTTCCGGAAACGGTAGAGGATTTGTCAAGCTAATAGATAAAGCTAAGGGTTTCTCTAGGATAGTGATACTAATAGACACCGATAAAAGGGGGAGGGCGTTTGAAGAGGGAATTAAGAGAAGGCTTAATGGGATGGGCATAAACTTAGACTTTAAATTCAGAAAGATATTGAAGAGAAAGGCGCAAGGTTTTACTCAACTTGAAGAACTATCGAGGTATGTTCCCTACCTTAAGAGATCGTTGTAATAAACCTTTTAATACCAATATACGGTGGTAGGCTAGGGTTGACCAACGGTTTAGTTAAATACATGATAAAGCTAAAGTTCGTAATTCAAGGTATTGTAGAGAGAGCTGATGTAATTGGAGCTATATTCGGACAAACCGAAGGACTATTTGGTCCCGAAATGAACCTCAACGAGCTCCAGAAGAATTGGAAAATAGGGAGGATAGAGATAAATCTTAGATCTAAAAATGACGTAACGGTTGGAGAGGTATACATACCTGCTTCTACGGATATTGCTACGGCTGCCCTCATAGCTGCTGCTGTAGAAAGTGTTGATAAAGTAGGTCCGTGCGCTGCAAAATTTCAATTAATAGAAATAGAGGATGTAAGGGTTACTAAGAGAAAGCCTGTCTCTTATACACATCTCCGAGCCCACGAGACCTCTCTACATCTCGTATGC
>CALBHZ010000189.1 GCA_937892815.1 uncultured archaeon
CTCATCAATTGTAAACTAGGTTTTAAGGTATTTAAATGTTACTCAAATTTCTAAAATAACTTAAGTACTCAAATAAGTGAATAGTCTTTAGGAAAGTTAAAGAATTGAGGAAGAAAGAGTTAACGAGGGGGCTTTCTCTTCTTATTGTAGGCCGTTATACCTCCCGCTTCAACTATCTCCATAAACTCTTTCGGATATGCTCTTGAAAACTCGTAAACTTCTTTTTTAGTTAGGTTCTTTATAACCCCCTTCTCCAGATCTACTTCTAATTCATCTCCATTATCAACCTTATCAACTATATCGGCCTCTACTAAGTTCAATAATCCTCCTAATATAGAATTTCTATAGAAGATTCTAGCAAAGGACTTCGCTATAACGAGCTTTACCCCTGCTCCCTTTAAAGCTGCGGGAGCTTGCTCTCTGCTAGAGCCGCAACCAAAGTTCCTTCCCGCTACGATGATGTTTAACCCTTCCTTAACCTTCTCGGGAAAATCGGGATCTAAACCCTCTAAAGCGTGTTTTCCTAAGAACTCCATATCGTCTTTAACGAGGTACTTACCAGGTATTATCTGATCCGTATCTACATGGTCACCGCATACGTACGCTCTTCCTTTAATGACGAGCTCCATCATCTCACCTCTAAATCCCTCGGATCTACAATTTTTCCGGCTACTGCTGAGGCAGCTACTGTAGCGGGTGATGCTAAGTATACTTTTGAGCTTTTATGCCCCATCCTACCCGGAAAGTTCCTGTTTGACGTACTTATAGCTACCTCTCCCTCTCCAAGTACCCCCATATGGAGGCCTATACACGGACCACAAGTTGGAGGACCTATTACCGCTCCGGCTTTTAGAAATTCCTCAATCAACCCTTCTCTCAATGCCCTCATGTATACCTTGATCGTTGCAGGTACAACTATAGTTCTCACCTTAACTCTCTTGCCCTTCAGTATAGAAGCCGCTACTTTAAGGTCTTCGTATTTCCCTCCAGTACAAGACCCTATGAACGCTTGATCTATTTCTAACCCTTCTAATTCCCTAGCCGGAGCTACATTAGCTGGAGAGAAAGGTTTAGCCACTAGAGGCTCTATTTCAGATGCATCATATTCGTATACCTTTTCAAATAAAGCATCTGGATCGTTTTTAATGAGACGGAAGTCAACGCTACCTCTCTTCTCCTTTACAAACTCAATGGTCTTCTCATCTGGTTCTATAATTCCCACTTTAGCCCCTGCCTCAACGCTCATATTACTTAAGGTCATACGTTCGTCTACACTCATACTCGATATGGTCGATCCAGCGAACTCCATAGCCTTATAATTTGCTCCATCTACTCCTATATCTCCTATTATCCTAAGTATAACGTCCTTAGCCATTACGAATCTCTCAAGCTTTCCTTCAATAACAAACCTTAATGTTTCAGGAACTTTCAGTAATATATCGCCCGTATATAGGACGTTAGCAGCTTCAGTATGTCCTATACCGGTAGCGAAAGCTCCTAAAGCTCCATACGTGACGGTATGAGAATCTGCTCCCACTATCAGATCTCCAGGCTTAACGTGTCCTTCTTGAGGCAATATTACATGACATATGCCATACTCTCCTATTCCAAAAGGATAGTAGTGCTTTATTCCTTGTTCCTTTACGAATTTCGCTAATATTTGTCTACACAAAGCCGAATCCACATCCTTAGAAGGCACAGTGTGATCTTCGATGACGACTATCTTATCTGGATCCCATACCTTCGTTCTTTCTCCAAATTCTCTCTTGAAAATGTTTATAGCAGGAGGACCGGTTAACTCATGTATCATTAGTAAATCCACCTTTGCCCAAACCGCCTCTCCCGCCTCTACCTTTTTCCTTCCAGAAGCTTTAGCTAGAATTTTTTCACTTATAGTCATCCCCATTCGAATTCGCCCTATACGATGAACTTTTCGTCATTTTTAAATTTTCAAGCATAGAAGTTTTGAACAGAAAAAGTCGAAACTACGCAACTAACGCAGGGTTCCTAACAAATTCCTAAGATGTTTTTGAAAACTTTTTCAACTAAAACTAACGAAATAGAAATCTCTTTGAGGTAAAAAACTCAGTATAAACTGTTTTCTCTAGTTAGAAGTTCATTTTACAATTACATCTCCTCTCTTATCCTACTAAACGCTAAGTTAATAACCACCTCTGCTATGTCGGCACCGTATTCAGCCATCCTACGAATGCTCTCTATAATCAGCTTTAACCCCATTATGGTTTGAGCATCTAAATCCGATTCCAAGATCTTCCTAGTGAGTTTCTCTTCAAAAGTCCCCACTTCCTGTGCTAGAGAAATGGATTTTTGCGCTAACTTCATATCAACTTTACTTAAAGCTCTCATTGCATCCTCGCAAGCACTTATGGCAACGGAACCGATCTCCACTATTAGCTCTATTAAGTCTTTAGGAGGCTGGATTTGTATCATCTTAATTGCTCGAGCTATTCTAATAGCGTGATCTGCTATCCTTTCCAAGCTCTTTGCAACTAATCTATAGCCTAGACAATCCCTAGGCTCTCTTAATCCAATTTCCTCTATTAAAGGCCTGTTAGCTACAGCTGCTTTAAGCTGTCTAACTACGTAGAAGTATAATCTATCGACGTCGTCGTCGCGTTGTAGGATATCCTCGACTAAAGCTAAGTCTCTATCTCTTAACGCCTTTAAAGCATCCCTATGCATCGATATAGAAAGGA
This sequence comes from uncultured archaeon, assembly GCA_937892815.1. Taxonomy (GTDB): domain Archaea; phylum Thermoproteota; class Nitrososphaeria; order Conexivisphaerales; family CALBHZ01; genus CALBHZ01. Next base: position 2,718 of record CALBHZ010000189.1, read on the forward strand.
CGTGCATACGACTTATGGCCGTTTTTAGCGGAAATTCAACATGTCCTAAAAGACATTGACCTACTAAGTGTTCAGAGGATTCCTCTATGATCTCTACCCCTACTAACTTCTTTCTTATGATATCCTTTAAATGCGATCTAACTCCAGACATACCTTTTCCAAACTTAACGTGGATGAAATCGTACCCTGCTAAGTAAGAAGCTATAAATAACCTTCCCACATCCTCGATGCTTTCAGCCAGAGAAGCGTTAATGTAGGATATCTTTTTCTCTTTTCCTTTAACGATCGTTTTAGGAATGATTAGGAGTGATGAATCAGGCTGTAGTACAAATTGCAGCAAGTCTCCCTGTTTTATCTTCATATCTTTTACCCACCATTTGGGTAGCGATACTATATAGGTAGACCCTCCGGTTACTTGGACCCTCCTAACCTCTTCCATTTATCTGTAGAGACAGTTTTAATCGTATATATTC
>CALBHZ010000190.1 GCA_937892815.1 uncultured archaeon
GGCATACGAGATGTAGAGAGGTCTCGTGGGCTCGGAGATGTGTATAAGAGACAGTGATGGCTACGCTAGCTTTCTATAGGATAATACATCGATTGCCCATGTTTCCGTTTTACGTAGCAGGTTCGTTGCTAATGTTGTATTTGATAAGGGGTATAGCTAAGATGAAGACCTATTTGAAAGAGGACGAAGTTAAAAACGTTCACAAGGTATCCGGAAGCTACCTACTTGGAGTTACCATGGGCCTCGTTAACCCCTATCAAATCGGATGGTGGATAACCGCCGGCCTATCCTTCATATCTATCTTCGGCTTGTTAGCCGTTACGGGCCTCTTCACCGCTATAGCTATCTGGATAACCGTATTTCCCCTTACCGTTAAGGCCGGGTATAACGTCAATAGCAGAGCGACGATCTTAATTATCAAGGTCTTTTCAATTACGGTGCTTGCCTCCTTCGCTACAATCTTCTTCTACAAAGCAATTCTTGAAGTGATGTGATCGTAAAACGTTTTTAAGTGAGGAACTTTGAAGTGGAGCTATGCAGGTACTAGGACCGGAGATGCCCTTTTACGCTTTAGCGGCCTTATGGATGGTTAGAACTATCGTTCTAGTTCTAATTTGCTCATTTCTCGCCTTACTCGGCATAAGGCTAATAGACGTGCTCATACCTAAAATTCCTAAACGGGAAAGAGTTGGCGGAAACCCAATATCGATAGGATTGTTCATTGGAGGCTACTTCATCTTTATAGGCTTAATTATACATGGAGCTTTGACGATGCCAACCGTAGTTGGAGCTCCCTTAATTGAAAGCATAATAGATCCTAGGAGGCTTGGATTGATGGCCACCTGCTTTCTAGTGAGCGTTTTGCTCGCCGTAGCCCTATTTTACATGATGGATAAGCTTACGCCAAAAATTCCGTTTTCAGAGATAGATAAGAATCCGATAGCCGTAGGAATCTGCGTATCTAGCTACTTCATATTCTTCGGATTGATTATCCACGCGATACTGCTAACTCCTCTGTAGGTGTTGATATGAGGGCTTCGAAGGCCCTCCTCATCTTATTATCCATATCGCTCTTAATTACGATATCTACCTGTATTGCGCTTCCATCAGAATACTTCAATAAAAGGGATAACGAGATATACGATAGCTGGGGCTTATGTAGAACGAGGGCTTACGGTAAAGACGGGTTTTTCCAGATAACCGAGGAAGGCTTTCGCCCAGCTATTGTATTTGAAAGCTTGAGCGAGAATAGGGATCTAGCTTGGAAGCTAGGCAAAGAGTTAGCGAAAAGGTATAGAGATAGACACGAGCTTGCCGAGGCTATATTCTACTTCGTGAGAGATAGAGTAAGGTACATGCCGGATATCGAGCAATTTGGAGTTAGGGAATTCGCTCAAAACGCGGATGAAGTAGCTAGAACTATAGTTAATGAAGAAGTAGCTTACGGAGATTGCGAAGATTACGCCGTAATCTTAGCTGTAATGTATAAAGCGGCTGGCTTTAGATCGGCCATAGTATTGGCTCCTGGACACGCCGCTGTACTCGTTTACCTTCCGAATTACGATAGAGCTAACGTTAAGTGGACTTTAGAAGGGGAAAGAGGATGGATTTGGGCTGAAGCAACAGGTAGAAATAACAGGTTTGGATACACGCCTTCTAGGTATATAGGTGAGACTCTGCTAGCTTATGAAATAAAGGAAGAGCCTTTAGAGGTAGGAAAACCTCCGAAGGAGGTTAAGGAGATAAGCGTAGAGAGGGGAGGCTTTACGTACTTCAGCTACTCTCCCTTCTTCTCAATTATCTTCTTCATGTGGCTTATTAGAATGATAGGAGCTATGTTTAGGAGGAGGTAAGGGATCAACACATTTAACTGTTCTAGACTAAGCTTCGTAGTGGAGAGGAAGTTTAAAAACATCTTAACGGCGAAGTTTTACGTATGAGCCACGTTTGGTTCTTGGATTATAAGGACTGTGGAAACGTCTTACGGGGCTTAGAAAAGCTATTCGAAACGATATCGAGCGTAGTGAGTAGAGGAGACGAAGTCGCTATTAAGCTACATATGGGAGAGCTTGGGAATATAACTTATATCCGTCCTGTCTTCGTTCGTAAGGTGGTAGAGCTTGTGAAATCCCTTGGAGGAAGGCCCTTCGTAACCGATACTACTACGATCTATCCCGAAAATAGGTTTACAGCGGAGAAATATCTCGAGACGGCCGCCTTCAACGGCTTTAGCGAATCCACCTTAGGAGCTCCCATAGTTATTGCGGATGGAGATGGATATGATGGAGTAAGCGTTAAGCTCGATAAGAGAGTTAGAGGTTGTGAAATCGATTCAATTGAAGTGGCTTCTAAGATCTTCAATGCAGATGCGATGATCGTCCTATCCCATGTTAAAGGACATAAGCTAACTGGATTTGGAGGAGCTATAAAGAACCTCGGGATGGGGTGTGTAACTAAGAGGGCAAAAGCCATACAACACTCAGCTAACAAGGTCGTATTAGACGAGCTTAAGTGCAGCGGTTGTGGAAAATGCGTTGAAAAATGTCCTTTCGATGCCTTAGAAATGGTCAACGGCATACCTAAGAGAGACGACAAAAAATGTATGAACTGTAGCCATTGTCTCTTCGTATGTCCTGAGAACGCCCTTTCTTGGCCTGAAGGCTGTAGCGAAAAGCTCCAAGTTAACATCGCGCACGCAGCCTACGCGGTGTTAAAGGCCTTTAAGGAAGGGAAGGTTGGATACTTGAACTTCGTTCAAGACGTTACGCCCTTATGCGATTGTGCAGCTCCAGCCGGAAGGCCTCTAATACCCGATGTTGGTATTTTAGCATCCCTAGATCCCGTGGCGATAGATAAAGCTTCAGTAGATCTAGTAGATAGAGCGGGTCCTTTATTAATCGATGAAAAGATCGATCCTCCTGATATATTAGGCAAGCTGAATAAAGTGCGTAGCTATACTCAGCTAGAGGTATCGGAGGAGCTGGGAATAGGATCATTAAGCTACGAGCTCGTGAAGGTTTAGAAGTTTATTTTAAAACGGTGAAAATTTCCAATTTATTTCCTATAACTATGAGGGAATTACCTTACGTTATTTTAGATATATTACCTTATCTAAGTAATTAGACATACGCCCTTAAGAACTCTATAGGATATCGATCGTTAGAAATGAGCAAGAAGGTTAGCGCTGATCCTCCAATTGGCAAAGCTCAGCCACGAGCTCGCTTAACTTTAAGAGAGCTAGCTCAAAGAGTTCAGACATTGGAAAGTGAGGTTAAGAAACAGATGGAGGAGCTGCAGGAATTTAGAGCTATGAGAGGCGAAGAGATGAAGAGGTCTTATTTCAAGGATAGAATTTACCAGTTAATTGCTATTGTAGCCCTAGGGATCGCCGTAGCCGCGTTCATCTTAGCGATAGTGCTCTGATACGTTGTTCTTCTTAGATATAGGAGGCGTAGTTCAGTTAAAAATACATATTTTGTACTTTTTAGCGGAGGTCCGTAGGAAATATATAGGAGTTGGGGTTTAGGATTGAGTAGAGCTTTTAGTACCCTAATACGTTAAGCCCGTCTTTAATCCCTCAGGAGGTGGTTTAAACTGGCTAAGAGTAAAGTAGTAGAGGAGCTTAAATCTCGAGGATTTTGCGTAAAGGAGGAAGTTTCGATTAAAGGAGAGTCCGGAGTTTATCATAAATTTGATCTTGAGGTTGTTCTAGAAGATGAAGCCGTATTGGTCGATATGCCCTCGGAGGTAGATGAACTGAAGTTGTTGGAATTTTATATGAAGCTTTACGATACCAATCGTAAAGGGTTGTTAATTGTAGAGGAGAACTTAGACGATAAGGTAGAGAAGCTAGCTAAGGAGCTTAGAGTAGAAATTATTAAGGGTATAGAGGAGATTTTAGCGAGGCTGGGAAGTATTCGCAATAAGCTACTTTAGATACCCTTGAAGTATTCCTTGAATGTCTCGGCTATCTCTTCGCTTACTATCTTAACCGATGTCTCGTGATTGTAGTATAAAGCGGATTCGCTCCAGTTATGAGAGCCGATGTATACGATCTTATCGTCTATTATCACTAGCTTCATGTGATCGGTATCGCTCTCCTCATCTAGCTTAACGTTAACGCCGTTTGCTGAAAGGTAGCTATACGCTTCTAAATTGCTATCCATATATCCGGTATGTGTTCTATACTCGATAACTACAGTTACGTTAACTCCTCTTTCCCTAGCGTTTACCAATTCTCTAATTAGATCGTTAGCCCAATCGAGGGGATCGTCTGGATCGTATACCATTAGGTACATAGCTACTAAGATCGATTCGTTCGCTTTCTTGAAATCGCTTATTAAAGACGAATAGTAATCCCTATCTACTAAAACGGAGATTTCGTATTTGACTTCCCTCTTCAGCTTTTCGCATTTCTCCTTCAATATTGAGTAGTTCTCGAGAAGAGAGCTGAGGTTTTCCTGTAAGGTCCTTTGCAGCTCGCTATACGTTTTACTGAGAGCTAAGTACCTGCTTTGCAGCTCTTCATATCTAGATTTCAACTCATCGTAGCTTTTCCTTAAATCGTGAAGTTGACTTCTTAAGGAGGATTCGATATTTATTACCGCCCATCCGCTTATCGAAACTAAAACGGCTAAGGCTAGTACTACGATCCAAGCTTTCTTCATACCTTTAAATTCCTCCGCTCACGTTTTTATCAATTGCTTAAGAAAAGCTTAAATTTCAATCTCGCTTAAGGTGAAAAGAGATGATGAAAGGTCAGCCGCTATGATCTCGATGATTAAACGACCAACATCTGATATCCCTTATTCACGTGATTGAAAATGCCCTTTACCCCCTTCCACTTAGGACCGGCGTTAGCTTTAGGCCTTCCTTTAAAGAGGTACGTGCACGCACCTACCTTCATAATCGCTAATTTAATAGTAGATATCGAGCCGTTCCTAGTTTTAGCTCTCAACCTTAGATACCCTCTCCACGGATACCTACACACCTTTTTGTTCGCAACGATCCTAGGATTGGCCTTAGGATATATCATGTTTAGACTTGAGGAGGTTTTAAGACCCGTTTTCAAGCTTTTATTGCTAACCCCTAGCGATGCTATAGGCTTAAAGGGCTACCTTTCAGCAGGCGCTTTAGGAACGGTTATCCACGTATTGTTAGATACTCCGCTGTACACCGATATCAAGCCGTTTTACCCGCTAACGATAAATCCGCTGTACAACCCGAGCTTAACTTCCTCCATATATGACGTGTGCGTATATATGGGCTTTTTCGGCTTAGCCTATTACGTAGGCTTAGTTCTTATTTCGCTATTTAGGCGTTATCGAGGAGATTAAGGTTTTAAAGGAGTTTAGGCTAATTAGGCACATGGAAGATCGCGTATTTGAATTGAAGAGGAGGTTTGATGCGTGGCTTGATAATTTAAACGAGACGGCTAAGATCATAATGCCCGAAGACGTCAAGGGGATCTTAATTACGAAGGATTACGGAACGATGTGCATTAGGGATCTTACGTCAGCGAATACAACTCAGATGATCATCGAGTTAATTAAAAAAGAGTTTAGGGATAAGGAATCTAACAGGTGAGGTGGAAAGCGGCTACCGCTTTCTTACCGCTCTTAATTAATTCGTTAAACGTTTTACAAGCTTCTCCAGTTCTCTGAACTATGGGCTTAATTCCCTTGGATTCTATGTACTCCAGCGTTTCCCTTGGCACCTCCATTACCCCGTCGTGTCCATTCCCAATTACCAGTATTTCGGGCTTGTATTCCACTACTTCTTCTAAGTCCTCCGGGAGGAGGCGATGGCCGTGCTTTCTCCACCACCCTTCTCTTACCCTATCAGGATAGATAATTACGTCCGTGGTATACCATCTGCCGTCGATTAAGATCCTTCCAAACTCGTACTTTTCTATAAGCACCATTACATATGTTAATCTATTAACCATGTATTTATACTTAAAGGAGGCGAAGCGATAGCTAATTCTCGACGTAAGCCTTTTAGTAACGACGTGATGTTAAACATAAAAAGCGATTAAAAAGACCGATATTTATCCTAACTTCTATAATTGTATCGGGAGGAATTTTCGCTTGTTACGCTAAAAACGCTATGTTCTAAAAAATTCCCTAGGAAGTTCGGGAGGTCTCTTAAGGTAATCCTCCAATCGCAAAAGAAGAAAAGTTTGGAATTGCTCCCTCCATCCCAGTTATTCTCAATGGTAGTTAAGGAGGACGGTATAGAGATTCCACTTTCCTATATAGCTCGCTAACGGGCTCTTCACTATAATCGATCTTCACATTTAAAATCACGGATTTGTCGTCTACGACGATAAGCGCCCCGCTTTTATCCTGTCTCTTATACACATCTGACGCTGCCGACGAATTAGACGGTGTAGATCTCGGTGGTCGCCGTATCAT
>CALBHZ010000191.1 GCA_937892815.1 uncultured archaeon
ACCTTATGCGCAGTCATTCTTATAGCGTGTTTCCTTGAACTATTTATCCTGATTTGAGTAAACGCTACGACGAAGATCCTTAATTTGTATCCATCCTTCGTAGCGTAGTTATTTACATGATCAACCATTGATGTTCCTCTTCTTATGAGATTACGTAGGTATTCTCTCGCATACTCATGACCCTTAAATATTGTGTAAGCATGAGAGTTTTCCACTCTGTCAATTTTAAAGTACAGCTTTACAGTATAGTAGGATGGATCTTCCTTTAATATATCATACAACGTTGTTTCTATTACTCTCCCTATAGCTGCCTCTGGTTCATTTGCCGGAATTCTGGCTATTTCGGTTTCTCCTAACGCCCTAGGCGCATGTACAGTTAACCATACCTTACTCTTCCACTTATCTCTTACCCTTCTTCTTCTGACCATTTCTGCTTCCCTCCCTTCCTCTTCTTACCCTAGATATAAAGAATTCTACTTAACTGGTTCTATCCTCTCCTGTCCTCCCATATAAGGTCTTAATACTTCCGGTATCTCTATAGAACCGTCCTCGTTTCTATAATTTTCCATGATCGCAATTATCGCTCTCTCTGTAGCAACTAACGTGGAATTTAATGTATGTACATATCGTGTTTCTTCATTCGGTCTATCTCTGTACCTTATTTTTAATCTTCTAGCTTGCCAATCAAGACAGTTTGAGCAAGACACCGCTTCACGATACTTTCCTTGGCCTGGTAACCATACCTCGAGGTCGTACTTCTTAGCCGCAGGTGCTCCCAGCTCTCCAGCGCAGACATTTACTATCCTATGGGGAATACCTAGCGATTGGAAGAATTCTTCCGCATTTGCTATTAGTCTTTCATGTTCTACCCAAGAGTCCTCGGGTTTGCAGAAAACGAATTGCTCTACCTTTTCAAATATGTGTACTCTGAAGATTCCCTTAGTATCTCTACCATGAGCCCCCGCTTCTTTTCTAAAACATGGGGATATTCCTAAATACCTCAGTGGTAGCCTCTTTCCGTCTATTATCTCATTTGCATGATACCCAAGTAAAGCGTGTTCTGAAGTAGTTATAAGGTATAGATCCTCATCTTCAATTTTATATATTGAATCTTCAAACGCCGATAAATCAACAGCTCCCTCAACTATCTTTCTTTTAAGCATGTAAGGAGGTTGAAGAAGGGTAAAACCTTTTTTCATTCCGAAATCTAAACCGTAACTTAGAAGCGCGAAATTTAGCCTCACTAGGTCTCCTTTAAGGTAATAAAATCTAGAGCCTGCTACTTTGGCCGCTCTTTCCAAATCTATTAAATCTAGACCAATCCCTATATCTATATGGTCTGGGCCTTTAATTACTTTAGGAGTCCCCCATCTTCTTATCTCTACGTTATGTGATTCATCGTAACCATAGGGTACATCTTCATGAACGATGTTAGGCATTTTTAGGAAAAGTTCAGTTAGCTTTTTTTCTACACTCTTTAACTTATTCTCTAGATCCTTTATCTTAAGGTTTAGGCTTTTCATATACGCTACCCTTTCATCAATATCCGCGCCCTTCGATTTCATCCTTGCTATTAAAGCACTCATTACATTTCTTTCATGTCTAAGTTTTTGCAACTCCGTTATAAGAGACCTTCTTCTTTTATCTAAGTCTAGTAGTTCATCTAATGGAAAATCCGATCCTCTTAATTCCAATGATTTTTTATATAGATCTAGATTTTCCCTTATGAACTTCAGGTCTAACATATATCACATCACCATTTTAAATGAGCTCTCAATCATATCGGATATTTCAAGTATTTCATCTAAAGTGGAAATAAGAGTATCGATTTTAACTTTTCTGCTATCTACATCAATAATT
>CALBHZ010000192.1 GCA_937892815.1 uncultured archaeon
AATGATACGGCGACCACCGAGATCTACACCGTCTAATTCGTCGGCAGCGTCAGATGTGTATAAGAGACAGTTCTTGCGAAGAGCTAACGTATCCGTATGTAGTGGACGAAAGGCTTGCTAGAAAGCTAGATTCATTTGCGAAGCAACGTGGTTCGACCGTTCTGGGAACGGGCATCAATCCGGGTTTTCTCATGGACGCCTTGCCTATAGCGCTTACGGGCCCTTGCCTAGAAGTCAACAAGATAAAGGTGGTGAGGAGGATGAACGCCGGAACGAGAAGGGTTCCATTTCAGCGGAAGATCGGGGCCGGAATGACCCCTCGAGAATTTAAAAGGGCGATAGAAAGCGGCGAAATATCGGGCCACGTCGGTTTAAAGCAGTCGATAGCGATGATAGCTAGCGCTCTCGGGTGGAAGCTAGATAGGATAGAAGTGGGGGATGTAGAGCCCGTAATGCTTGGGAAGACGGTGCAGAGCGATTGGGTAAAGGTAGAGCCTGGCAAGGTAGCGGGGCTGAGGCAGACGGCGAGGGGGATCGTAGACGGCAAACCCCTGATAGAGCTTGAATTCGTAGCCTATATAGGGTGCGAGGAGGAGTACGACCTCGTAGAGATAGATGGTATCCCTAAGATAGCTTCGAAGATAAGCCCATGCGTCCATGGAGATTACGGAACGGCGGCGATGCTGATCAACATGGTGCCGAAAGTGATAAACGCTCCTCCCGGCCTCTATACGATGAAGGACATGCCTCTGCCGGCCGCTGTTCCCTCTAAACTATAAATTTTCAACCTAAAACATGAAAGCCGTAAACTTTCACCAAAAACCCTAGGGTTCAAACCAACAACTGTACATCTTCGTAAAAAATAAACCTAAAAGTTACATTCCATAGAGTATATAGCATGTTACTAGAAGGAGCTTCCTACATAAGGGAGTCTTGAGCTTAGGAGGATTTAAGCTACTCTTAGTGAAAGCTCCTTACCGTATTACTTAAAAACCGGTTTAAGCGAAAATGTAAACGTTTTTAGGGAGACAGCTCTATAAGGATAGTTCCTGCTGAAACTGTAAGTGAAAGGCTGGGAAGTAGCAATACCTGCGTTAGTAAGAAAGACGGCTCGGAACTCTTAACTTACCTATTAAGGCAAATTATACGAATGTAGCATAATGAACCAAGGTTGAAGAGAATCTCAAGCTTGAAAAGCTATGGTTCTTGACCTAGAGCTATAGGTATTAAAAAGCTTTAACAGGCTTTAGACCAATAGTCGC
>CALBHZ010000193.1 GCA_937892815.1 uncultured archaeon
TACAACGATCCGGAGGGCTTTTACAACAGGGTAAGAGGGGAGCTAGCAATTGAAAAGGCGAAATAGGCCTCTCCTATTAACCATTATAGAGCTATCTTACGATCTTTTTGGAACACAAGAATACGTGAAGAGGTTACTTAAAGATAGGAAATTTGAGCTGAGGAAGGCAGGCATCTATACATCTATAGAGATGTATTCGGCCTTCCTGATCTTTAGCTCCATCGTAGGGGCTTTTGTCGGCTCTACCGCTTTCTATATAATCTCCCTACTCACGACGACCTCCTTATGGGGGAGGATATCCCTAACGATTACCGGACTTATAACAGGCCTCGCCTCGGGCTTTCTTATCGCGTATGTCCTTCCAAGTATAAAGGCTTACGAAAGGAAAATCAAATTAGGGGAAGAGCTACCTTACGTAGTTAGCCATATGGCCACTCTTGCTGCAGCTGGATGCACGCCGGAGAGGATTTTTAGAGAGATAGCTAGGCAAGAAACCGAGACTGTAACGGTAGAGCAGTTTAGGCTTATAGTTAGGGATATAGATATACTGGGTAAGGACGTGATAACTGCTATAGATAACGCTATTGAGAGATCCCCAAACCCCGTCTTCACAGGCTTTCTTCAAGGCTTTAAAGCTGCTATAACCGCAGGTACGGACATAGCCACGTATTTAATGGACTTCACGAGTAATTTAATGACTGAGAAAAGGATAACGGTTAAGATGTTAGGCGAAACTCTAAGCTTGTTCTCTGAAATGTATACAGTTCTCCTAATAGTATTCCCTATAGTTATGGTCATTATGTTGTCTCTGATAGCCGTGCTATCAACGCAGATAGCGGGCTTCCCGATAATGGACTTACTATATTTCATAACATACGTAATTGTACCAATTTTCGGTTTTATGTTCTTGGTAATAGTAGATACCATAATGCCTAAGAAGTGATTTTAAAATGTTAAGGAAAAGATTCACAAAAAGACAGAAGATAAAGGCTTTAACGATCTCCATTTTAGTTGCTATAACCTTCTTCATCTCTTATAACGTGTTTACAGCCGTTAGGTATATAATACCCCTTGATATAAATCAGGTCTTCACTTTAGCTATACTAATAGCATTTCTTCCGTTTGGTATTTTAGACCTCGCTGATACTAGATGGAGAGCAAATGCAGATGAGAACCTTCCAAAGCTAGTCGTAGATATTAACGGTTTCGTTCGCTCAGGCCAAACCGTGATTAAGGCCTTAGAGCTCGCGGCCGATAGGAATTACGGCGTATTAACCCCAGAATTGCAACGTTTTAAATCTCAATTGTTCTGGGGCGTACCTATAGATAGGGCCTTAATGAGGTTAGCGGAAAGGATAGGCACTCCCCTAAGCAGAAGGATTTTCTACTCACTCCTCCACATCACTAGATCTGGAGGGAGGGTGAATGAAGTTTTAGAGGTAATGGTCAAACACGTATCAGAGCTTCGATTGATTGAGAAGGAGAGGAAAGCCTCATTAAGGCCTTATCTATTTACCACCTATGTAGCTTTCTTCGTTTTCCTAGCCACGTCTATCCTCCTATTTAACAGCTTCTTCATCCAGTTAGCGGCTGCTAAAACTGCAGGAGGGCCCTTTAAAATCTCGTTGAATGTAAGCTTAGTAAGGAATGTCTTTTACCAGCTTAGCATAGTTGAAGCTACTATAGGAGGAATAGTAGCGGGAAAGCTCGGTGAAGGAACTCTAGGAAGCGGGGTAAAGCACGTTATAATCTTAATACTTATAACCCTGTCTCTTATACACATCTGACGCTGCCGACGAATTAGACGGTGT
>CALBHZ010000194.1 GCA_937892815.1 uncultured archaeon
TTCGTAAAAGTACCGATCCTTAACTGGGTTCGCTAATAACCTAGTGCACACTTCATTAACTAACCTTTTAGCCTCCTCTTCATCTCTAGCTTTAATAACGAACTCGTATACCTTCCCTACTCTCGAGGAGCTAACTCGATATCCTAGATCGTTCAAAGCCTCTTCAACGGTCTTGCCTTCGGCGTCAACGAGCCCTTCCTTCAACCATACCTCTACCCTTACCTTAAAGCTTAACATTTCACCTTCCATATACGATACACTTCTCTGCGTAATGTGCGATATCCTCAGCTATATTCCTAGCCTTATCTAAATCTTCGTGGAACGCTATGGCCAACCCCATCCTCCTACTTGGGTAAGCGGTAGGTTTTCCGAAATACCAGATATCGCCCTTATACCCCTTCCTCTCAATATAAGAGCGAATCGCCCCGGCTCTCCACTTAAGCACGGGCGTTGATTCGCCGACATCCTCAGGTGCTAGTATAACGTGAGCTACGCAATAGCTTTCTCCTACGGTAAATTCTATATCCGCTTCAGATACAGGAAGGCCCATAGATGCTAGGAGATGCAGAGCCCCCTCATCCATTCTAAGGGCCCAACGTGTAACCATTCCGGTATCGTGCGGTCTATTAGCGAACTCGCTATTATAGACTTCATCATCTATTACGAACTGTTCTACGGCGTATATCCCAAGGCCTCCTACGTACTCAGCGATCCTCTTCGCATATTCTTGACATTTCAGCTTAACGTCCTCCGGTATCGTATATGGCAACCAGCTCTCGTGATAAGTAGCTCCCGGTCGTTGATGTTCTATAGGAGGGAGGAGCGTTGTAACTATCTTACCTTCTTCATTAAAATGTCGGAGAACGAGCTGTGTTATTTCAACACCTCTCTTCTTGAGATCGCTTAAGTACCTCTCCACTATCACCTCATCTCCCTTACCTCTTGCGTGTTCGACCGCATACTTATACGCCCTTTCTACATCGCTCCAGCTCTTAGCTATGGTTGTTCCGTGACCGCTTGACGTCATTATAGGCTTTATTATAAGTGGAAGCCCTAGATCTTTAGCTACCCTTTTAAGCTCTTCTTCGCTTCCGGCGTATTCCCATTCGACAGCTGGAACTCCTACCTTTTTGAAAAGGAGTTTAGTACAGTGCCTATCCATTCCTATTAGGGGAGCGTATGGAGTTGAGACTACGTTATATCCCTTTTCAACCCCGAGCTTGAATATTCTCACGGTATCTACTCTTTCTATTTCTAAGTAGATAGCGTGCGGCGTACTTTTTGGATCTGGAACGTATTTCCTAATGCATCTTTCTAAGGCCTCTCCATTTAACATATCCACTACTTCGTGGTAATCTGCGACGTCCTGTGCTGGGAAGCCCTCATATCTATCTATAGCCACGGTTAATATTCCTCCGCTTCTCCCGCCTAGTATCCTCCTCGCCGCCGTTAATACGAGATCCCCGAGCTCTCCTCCTCCTATAGAGATATAGACGAAAGGCCTCTCAGTACTCAATTCCTCAATCGGATATAGCTTTTCTTCGTATTCTCTCTTAAAGGAATGAGCTTCTTCTAATATTTCAATTCTCTTTTCCAGCAAAGCGTTCACCTCATCGTCCTTAAGTTGT
>CALBHZ010000195.1 GCA_937892815.1 uncultured archaeon
AATAGGTACGTCAAGCTCCTCCCCCTCAGCTCCGTGGAGATCTCCTTAGGCAGGAGCTTCGAGGAGGAGCCCGTTACGTAAAGCCTAAACCCCCTATCCTGTAGAGATCTGACTAGAGCTTCCCATCCTTCCATTGCTTGCACCTCGTCGAGGAGGACGGTCTTCGGCCTGTACTTCATCTCCGAAAATATCTTGATCACGTCGAAGAATTCGTCGGGCCTTACGCCTCTAAAGGCCACGTCCTCGAGGTTCACGTAAAGAGGGTCCTCTACCCTTTCAAACAAGTAGAAAAAGTACCAGGTCTTTCCAGACCTCCTAGGGCCTACTATGGAGATTACCTTATTTAACAGGGGCCTTACCTCCAGCTCCCTGCGTACCCCCTTGAACGAAATCTCCCTAGAGAAGAAGTCCTCAACCATCCTCCTGTTTATCATGATAAATTATACTCTAAGAGTATAATTATTTAAGTATTTTTATACTCCTAGAGTATAAGAAGATAGGTGCTTCGTAGCGGTACTTAATAGCGCTACGCCACGTAGTGAGAAGGGGCCGCTAGGTAGACGTTCCTAGCAAAGCTCCGAGGTTACCGTTAAATTGCGTAGCTTAGGGAAGCTAGGGGCCCGATGGGATATTCGCCTTTTTAGCTATAGACGCAAGCTCATCTATATTCATGCCAGCTAGCTTTGAAGCAGTCCTCAGATCTCCCGTTTCGACTAAGAACTTTAAGGCCGCTTTAACTTTAGGCTCCTGTCTATCTATGAACTCCCAATTCGCCATCTCCCTCCTCACCTCTCTAGCTTTTCTTTCCCTCTCTTCGAGCTCTCTAATTACTTCAGACATGATATCATCCTCTTCACATCTATCGATGAGCTTAAGACGCCAATATCCTTTGCTATTTACAACTCCGTGAGCTACCTCCAGTTCTCTACTGATCCTATTTCCGCATACATCTAAGCTTCGATCAAGCTTCGAGATACGGATACATCGGGAACTAGCTCTTAAGCACTTCAACTCAACCGCTTGAACGTAGCATTTCCCTAGCCTTCCTTAAAACATCACCGTCTCCAGCGAGCAGCTTGCCGTACTTCACCGCCTCTACTACTATCTTCCTCCTTTCCCTAGCCATCTCAAGGAATTCATCTACCGTGTAAACTACAGGCTCTACGTCTAGGGAGAGGGAGGGGTCGATGAAGTCCTCAATCCTATCTATATGTCTTTTCGACGGCTTCTCCAACAATACGAGGACGTCGGCATCTGAAAAGGCCGTGTAATCTCCTCCGCATTCTCAATCGCCCTCTTCGCATCTTCCTCTACGTAGTAATCCATTGGAGCTCCCTCCGGATGGAAGTTCGGATATCTAGTAGGTATATAATGTCTATCTAATTCCTTCGCTTTATCTATTAGCTCTCTAGGCGGCTTATGCTCGTCCGGGAGGGATTGAAGTAGGCGAGATACAGAATGTCCCCAGATCTCGATATTTAGCTTTTGAAATAGGGCTTTAACCGCCTTTCCAGCGGCTTGCTGTGAGGCGAAGCAGACCCATTCGTAGTATCCCAGCTCCAACGACTTCTTAGCGTGCTCTAGATCCCTTAGAGCTTGCTTAAGCCAGTCGCTAGCGCGAGATGCCAAGCCCTTTAAGGTAAGGCCGATGTAGTTATTAAGCGATTCCATGTATCGCTTAGCGGAAGCTACGGCCGATAGCAAGCTTTGTAGTTGTTTTACTAACTACTATTAGGTGAGCTCATAAGTAAGCTAGTAAACTTTTTCAGTGAGGGTGTCGGAGGAGCTAAGGGAGCTGATGAGAGAGGTGGATGTAGATCGGAGCGATTACATCCGAGAAGCGATGAGGAGGAAGGTAAGGGAGGAGAGGGCGAAGCAGGTTTCTACTGAGGTGCTCGTCAAATGGATAAGAGAGGAGAGAGAAGCAAGGTAGTGCTGGACGCGAGCGTCGTAGCCAAGTGGGCCATACCAGGAGAGCGGTGGGAAGAGAAGGCCTTAGACGTCAAAGCGAGGGTCGTGTCTGGGGAACTTGAGGCATATGCCCCATCCCTCTTGGTGTACGAGCTCGCTTCGGTAATGCTTAGAGCTCTGAGAGAATCCGTTCTCAAGCCGAAGGACGTTCTAGATGCCTTAAAAGCCATCGGCTCCATAGGGATAGAACTTCTCCGTACCTCATGGGAAGAGGCGGAGGAGGTGCTCAAGATAGCTAGGGACTTAGGCCTTAGCGTATACGATTCAGCCTACATATGGGCCTCCAGAAAGGTAGGAGGGAAGCTGATTACAGCGGATGAGGAGCTCAAACGCAAAGGAGGAGATGGAGTGCTTCTGCTAAAAGAGTTTAGCTTGTGAGCTAGGTCTTAGTTGACCATCTGGGTGCTTTTACTATCCCGGAACATCTTCTCGGTAGCCTATGCTTTCAGCATCCTGAGCGCCATCCATCTCTCGCCAAAGTGGGGCTTTCTAGCTAACCTTTGAAAAATAGCTTGTAAATTCCGCGACGTTTTAATAAGGTTTTTATTTTAAAACTTATAGGATAATTGTCCTTTCTACAAATTATCGATGAAATGTATTGCCAAATCGGAAATTGTTTTGTGGAGTTTGTAAAGCCGTAATACCTAGCTCCTCCATCGCCTACGTTATTAGTTCATTTTACGAGGGAATGCTTAAGAGGAAGTTAAAGGAGAGGATCGTGATGTGTGTAGATATAGTTTAGATGTTCTCGGCTAGGACGTTAAGACGGTGATGTATTGGCATCTAGAAGATAAATACGGAGTGAGGAGGGAGGAAATACCGGATAAAGTAGGTGAGTTTATGGCGATGTTGAGAAAGATGTATGGTAGCGGAGCGGAGGTTATCGAAAGGATCATCGTTGGAGAAATGGCTAGGGAGTTCGGGGTGAAGCTGAGGGTTAAATCGTTAGAGAAGGCGATAAGGAGGCTTAAGAGAGAAAATGCGATAGTCCGTTTAATTGAGAACGTCCTTTAAACGGCTTCGATGCGTAGGTCGATTTTACGATGACGGAGAGATGCGGAATTATTGCCTAGGTAAAGTTTCATTTTAGGCATTGATAGCTGTTCATAGGCATCTATCGCTAACGGATATATTTATAAACGCTGATGGCCTCACCGATCTACCGACCCCGATGAGGAGGGAGAGGGGGGATGAGCCTAGGTGAATCCGAGCTCGATGATGGGAGTTAAAGAGGTAGTAGCTAGCTCTCGTAGTCGGGCTTGGAG
>CALBHZ010000196.1 GCA_937892815.1 uncultured archaeon
AAATTGAATAAGGGTATTACCTATAGTAATTTAAACCTTTGCATTAAATGTACTAAAAGAATCAAATAATAAATAAAATATTAAATTTACCTCAGGTTTTACCGTCTAACGTCTCATCGTTCAAAACTTCTCCCAGTGTACAACTCTAGATAGAGGTTTTCTATTTGGAGGATAGGGCCTTTCCGCTGGCTTGCCTATAGGTACTATTGCAACCGGCCTAACGCCCGTAGGTATTTCCAATATCCTCCTCACCTTTTCCTCATCGAAGGCTCCAACCCAACACGAACCATATCCTAGAGAGTAAGCCGTTAATAGGATATTCTGTACAGCGGCAGCGGTATCCTGAATGCAGTACAGAGTTCTCCCCCTATCCCCATAAGACCTTTCCGATTCGCTCTCGTTAGCGCAGACAACCACTACTATAGGAGCTTCGGTAATGAAGTACTGCCCTAGAGCGGCCTCGGCTAGCAAATCCTTCGTCTTTTCATCCTTTACTACTATAAATTCCCAAGGCTGCACGTTGCCGGCTGAAGGCGCCCAAGTGCCGGCTTCTAAGATCTTTTTGAGGTCTTCTTCGGGAATGGGGTCAGGCAGGTATCTCCTTACACTCCTCCTACCCTTTATCGCTTCAAATACGTCCATACTAGTACGTATAGAGAGGGCCTTTAAAACCGTTAAGATGGGTTTAGAACTTTCTAAGCAACATGAAGCTTAGAGTCGAACAGCAGAGGAGCATAACGAAGGAGGTCGTTAATATGAGAGGGGGATGTACGGAGTAGAGGAAGCCTCCTAAGTAAGAACCTATAGCGCTTCCTAAATAGAAGGAGATATTTAGCATTCCTCCAGCCCTTCCTCTCATATTCTGTACCGTAGTTCTAGCTATCAAAGCGTTTTCAACCGATATTATGACGGCTACAGCTAAGTTAAACAACATCATTGAGGCGATCAGAACGAGAAATCTATTTGTTAAGAATAGAAGAGGGGTTAATCCAGCTAAGAATGTCGAAATAGAGTATAGAATAGCAGGCCTGTACTTCTTCGTAGCTTCAATTACTAACGGAGAGAGGAAGGTAGAGAGAGTTGAAAGGGCTAAAATTAAACCCCATTGAGTAAAGGTAGCGATTTCAGCGTACCTTACGACGTATAAGACCGCGAAGTAGTAGAACATAACGGTTCCGGAAATCAGCAACGTAGCTCTCAATACGATGAGCGTCTTAACCGCTGAGCTTAACTTCAAGAAATCCCTAAATAGGAAGATATAGGCTCTCCCCGCTTCCTTTAAACCTACCCTCCTCCTCTCTAGCAGCGTTTCAGTTAACAACTTCCACCTAGGTATCGATATCAGAACAGCTACCAACCCTCCAACGAAGAAGCCGGCTCTCAGACCGTATATTCCGTATTGATCTCTAACTATCCCTCCAATTAAAGAGAAGAAATCGTAAGGTACAAACTCGATTATCGTCAATAAGGCAAAGGTCTTAACGAGTAGAAAGGAGGGTAAAACGTCCATAAATACAGCGTTAAAAGCTGGAAAGTAGAAATAGGAAATACCTTCGCAGATAGCGGCTAAGCTGAGGCTGAGGAAATCGCTAGCGACCGAGTAAAATATCAACGAGAGGCCGAAAATGAGCGTTCCAAGCCATACTAGCGTTTTTCTTCCTAAGTTATCGGCTAGAAAACCTCCTAGTATCAAAGCCATCACGCAGACGATACCTTTAATAGACGCTACGTATCCAGCTATTAGCGCACTGTTGGTTATAGAAAATATGTATTCGGATAGAAATGGATAAGCGATGCCGGAGGAGGCGTTTACTAGGCAAGCCGTAATAAGCAGGATTTTAACGTTTAAGTGCAGGCTCTGGAGATACTGGATGAGGCCTTTAATCGTCAAAGCTTACATCCGTTCGATGATATCAAAAAACATGGGTAAAGGAACGCTTCCCTTATAGAGAATTAGATCGTGAAACCATCTATCCGAATACCTTCCTTTCAACATATTCCTCGCTTTATCCTTTAACTGCTTTATCATCACCTTTCCTAGATAGTAACTCATAGGGTATCCAGGAGCTATTATATACCTCTTCACTTCAGCTCTAGCTGCTTCCTCGGACATTCCCGTCTCAGAGGTTAGGAGCTTAACGGCATCCTCTATCGCTATCTCTCCTATCGATAGCTTTACGTCTAAAATCACCCTTACAGCTCTCCATAGAGCGTCTATAGCTTGTACTAGCTTGCCCTCAGCATCCGCATAAAAACCCAACCTTTTCATCTCCTCTTCACAGTAGAAAGCCCATCCTTCAATGGATTCAGTAGGCTGGCATAGAAGTCTAATTGGCCTAATTTTAGAGAACATGCATGTGAGCTGGAGATGGTGGCCAGGGTAAGCTTCATGAACTAAGGTATTTGCTAAGCAGCTATAACAGGCCTCCTTCAACATCTCCTCTCTCTCCGATGGCGTTATCATGTACAATCCAAGCTTATACTCATCGAAGGGAGCAGGGGGAATGTAGGCTGCAAAGGGTATCGTGTGTCTCAAATATTCTGGAGTCTCTACTATCTTAACCTCCTCCCTATCCGGTAAAGTAGCGAAGTCTCTAGCTTTAATGAACTCCTTAGCCTCTTTTAGTAGCTTTGAGACGTACTCTTTTACCTCGCTATAACTCTTGGGATGATGGGATTTGACTAAGTTTAGCGCCTCTAGGTAATTTTCATTTCCTATGATTTCAATAGCTAGCTTTCTCGCTCTTTCCCTTTCATCCTCAGCTCCGCGTTCTCCAAGCTTTACTATATCGTCTATACTAATGTTTATTCTTCTAACTCTCAAGAGCTCTTCAAAAGCCTCCCTACCTATGTAGTACCTTTCACTAGACTTAGGAAGGACCTCCCTTTCAAGCCATTCTCTGTAATCCTTAATTGCTTTTATGACCTCTTCAGCTTCTCTCAACTCTCCTAAGCACTTAGCTTTATACGTCCTCTCTAGACTAGCTATTAGCGAAGGTAAACCCGAAACCTCCTCTATCGCTATCTCTACGTACGGTTTAACGGGTTCTTCAATCCTTTCTTTAGATTTTTCGAGATAATCGAGGGCCTTTTCAAGCCTAGATTTAATAGCGTTAAATCTCTCCTCTAAAGGCCTCGTCTCCCTTTGAAATAATAGGAAAAGCGAATCTCCTAGTTCCGAGGGAGCACGAGGATACTTCCTCCAAAACTGGAGCTTTTCCCTTCCGAAGAGCTCGTTATCTATAAAGTACAGAGCTAGCTCCCTATCTATACGATCTTCGAAGACTTCCGCATCTACTTTCTCAAACCTTCTCCTATATTCCTTCAACATCTCTATTTTCTCGAGCTCCGATTTCTTAGAGGGATCTGGAAGCAATGGATCGTATTCGTGAAGCCCTAGCCAAGTTCCCCATATCGGTTCTCTCCTTATAATTTCATTGAAAAATTCATTTGCTAGTAAGCTGAACTCTTCCATATGTACCTTGAGAAGGAATTGATATAAAAAATTAAATGTCTAAACAGCCTTCTCCATTAATCTCCTTCTCCTTAGGATAGAATAGACTATGCTTAGGAACTCATCTCTGCTTATCATACCCTGAGCTAAGGCCGTATCGCAATCCACGCCGGTTCTCCGCTCTATCTCCCTATCTATTTCCAATCTATCTTCGTGAGTCGTTTGCCAATACAACCCTAATTGCTTAAGCCATTCACGAACTAGTATGCTCATTAACGTCTTCTTACCCTTCAACGTATATAATTTTTAAATAAGAAGATAAGGCTTATTTTGTCCTCTACAGGAGGACCGTCCGCCTTATAGGTAATCTTCAAGCTTAGCGTCGTAGAATTCGGCTCTCTTGAACTTGTCCCTCTTATCGAACGGCACCGTTGCATCTATCCCGATTTTCGTCCTTATTCCCTCCTCAGTTATCGGTATAATCTCATGGCTCCGGGCTCTTCCGAAAATTAAGAGGTCTTTCTCCGCGTCAAACCTCGTCGCTATAGCCCATTCAACGTCTTCTAGGTCGTATATATCTACATCGTCATCTACTACTATCACTACATCGACTTCCCTCATAGCTCCGAGTACAGCATACATTATATTCCTTTGAAGGCCTTCATGATCTGGATGCTCCTTTTTTATTTGTATAATAGCGTGATGCCTACATAAACTGCCTGGAGTTAAATACACCTTCTTTACTATAGGGCTTACAGCCCTAGCTGCTTTATAAATAGCGTACTCTCCCTGAATCCCTCTTAAAATGTGGCTCTCGGTTCCTCCTATAATAGCATAGTAAATCGGGTTATTCCTAAAGGTTATAGCGCTTACATAGAATATGGGAGCTGGAGAAACTACCGAGTAAGTTCCTGGATATTCTTGGAAAGGCCCTTCCATCTCAAACTTTCTAGAAGTCAGCTTTCCTTCTAAAACGAACTCCGAGTGAGCTGGTACGTAGAGATCAACGGTTTCGGCTTTAACTAGCTCAACGGGTTCTCCTAGGAAGCTCCCAGCTAATCCGAACTTATCCGATTTAAGTTGAACCTTGCTGGTAGCCGCTAGAAGCAGTAGAGGGTGGACCCCTATAGCTACGGCAATTTCCAAATCCTTCCCCATTTTAGCGGCTTTCTCTAACATCATTCCAAGCCTTCGATTCTTATCTATGTGCAACAATGCTTTATTCTTCCCCACTACGCAAATTCTGTGAACTGAGAAATTACACCATCCCGTTTCTGGGTCTTTCGTTATCGTAATTCCTCCAGTTATATAACGCCCGGCATCTCCATAAGCTGCATGTATTACGGGTAGATACTTCAAGATATCAGTTTTATCTCCAGTAACTATGTTCTCCTTACATGGTCCTGAGCTTACCTTTTTAGGTAGAACGTCCCTTTGATACGCCTCTTCTAATTTATGTATGATGTTCATGGGATCTGAAGGATCAACTCCTAGAAGTAGAGATAGGAATCTTCTATTGCTTAACATTCCAGATAAAACCGATACATCGTATCCTTTCACCTTTTCAAAGTAAACTACCTTTTTACCATCTAGTTTCTTGTAAACTCCAGCAAGCTCGTACTTCCAATCAACTTCCTTTTTTATTACCTGTACCTCGTTAGCTTCTTTAAATAGCTCTAAAGCGCTTCTTAAGTCCTTCATCGCCCTACTCTACAATATCATATTTTTAAAAAAGCTTGCTTAACGATATGCAACTTCGTTAAAAGATAGAAATATTTACTTACTGACCGTTTTTAGAGGGAAGTATGCGGATAAAGACGCTAGTAGTAGGCACCCTCTACACTAACTGTTACGTAGTATACGAGGGAGATGAAGCCTTCATCATAGATCCAGGTGCTGAAGCGGATTACATCTTAGAGCAAGTAAAAGGGCTTAAGGTTAAAGCCATTTTGGCAACGCATGGACACTTCGATCATATACTAGCCGTTGAAAGGCTTAAAAAGACCCTCAAAGCCCCCTTCTTAATTCATCCAGCCGACGGATGGATAATGGAGGAATCCTTGAAATGGATAAATCCTCCTAGACCTGCTCCTGAAATAGATGCGCCTCTAATTGGAGAGCTCGGTCTTAAAGGCCATAAATTCGAGGTAATCCATACTCCTGGACATACCCCGGGAAGCGTATCGATATTAGTAGATAATGAAATACTATTTTCAGGAGATACGCTCTTCCAAGGTTCGGTAGGGAGATATGACTTTCCAGGAAGCTCGCTTGAAGATCTGAAGAAGTCGATTAAGAAGTTAATGGAGCTCCCCGATCGCGTAAAGGTATATCCAGGCCATGGAGGAGAAACGACGATAGGAGATGAAAGAAGGGAGAATTGGTTCATTATTACTTATCTTCTATAAGCTTAAATACGGAAATTTAAACAAAGAGGATATGGAAGGATCTCTTTTAGCAAAAAACTACCTAGCCAGATCTTCCGCTAGAGTACTAGATGCTAAAAACGCTCTGAGATCTGGTGCTCGATCCTATAGCCTTGAATACTGTAAGGATGCGATTGAGCTCATAATAAAGGCCTGTCTTACCTTTAAAGCCATACCTTGCGAAGGGAAACTTGAAGATATAATCGAGGAAAATAAGGAAGCTTTGCCGGAACAGCTTAGGGAAGTAGTGGATAAGGCTTTATCCCTACTAAAGAACTTAAGGGAAGAACGGATTGCCGAACAAATTAACGAAGTTGATGAATTAGGCAAACGAGCTGCTATGATAATCCACGCGTCTGAGAGAGAGCATGTATAGCTAGCGTTCTAAAAACATCCTCAATAACTCCATTAAACTCTCCACATCGTTTAACCTCACGTACTCAACTACGCTATGAGTATATTTAACGGCTACTCCTATAGCTATGGAAGGGACGTTTATCCTCTGAAAGGCTACGATGTCGGTGCCTCCGCCGGCCGAAGCGATCTGAACGGGTATGTTGTTGCTTTTAGCAAGCGCTACAATATCCTTAGCTAGGTTTGGATCTAATATAGACGAATTATCAATTGCCCTTATAACTGGTCCGTTGCCGGGAGCTAGAGGGCCAGTTATGACTGGATTACAACAGCTTGTGGTATCTACGACTACAACGAAGTCCGGCTTTAATCTATGAGCTAAAGCGTAAGCCCCTCTACAGCCAACTTCCTCTTGAGAGGTCCAAGAGAAATAGATCCTGCATTTGGGTTTAACTCTACCTCTTTTTACTTCATTTAGTAGTTCAACGAGTAGGCTACAGCCTAACCTATCATCGATCGCTCTACTAACCAGGACCCTACCTTTATTTAGTAAACGCCAAGGTTTGTAAAAGGTCACTTGATTTAAGAGCTCGACTCCTAATTCCCTTACCTCATCTGCTGATGTAGCTCCTACATCTATGTACAGCTCATTCCACGGAATTACTCTGGCCTCCTTTTCTAATTGTAGATGAGGTGGAGCTATACCGATCACCCCCGGAATATCACCTCCATCACTGTGAATTGTAACGTGTTGACTAATTAAGACTCTATCGTCGATTCCTCCTACCTTTCTAAACTTGATTTTCCCGTCTTCCTCTATATTCGTAACAACCAATCCTATCTCATCCATATGTGCGGTTAGCAGTATCGACCTATCTCCCTCCCCGATACTTACCGTTAAGTTCCCTAAGGCATCTACTTCTACGTTCTCTTCCTTAATCAAAGATCGGATGGTTTCCCTTACTTTAGCTTCATATCCGGAAACTCCGGGAATCTGAATTAGCTTTTGAAGCGTAGATAACACGCTCACGTTTTAATATATGAGGAAACAGCTATTAAAATTACCTTAAGTAAACGTTAAAGCTCAGGACGTTGAAGCGAGATGTGTGTTAAGAGAATCGAACGTTATCTATAAGAAGCGTTACTCGCTTTCCGTAGCGATAGCTTATCCATCTTTATACAACGTTGCCATTTCTACCCTTTCTTTCCATATGCTGTATTTTAAGCTAAATGAATATTCAGAGGTGTATGCAGAGAGGGTAGTTTACGATAAACCATCTTCTGGAAATGGATTCGTTAGTATCGAGACTTCTAAACCACTGTCTAAGTTCGACGCCATATTCTTCTCGGTCCATTATGAATTGGATTACGTCAGACTTGTTAGAATGTTGATTTCATCTAATATAGAGCCGAGGAGGAGAAAGAGGAGGAAGCCTCTAATTATCGTTGGCGGTCCCTGTGTAACTTCCAACCCATATCCCCTCTTTAAGATAGCTAATGTAATAGGCGTAGGGGAGATGGAGGGAATCGTGCCTGAAGTGATTGAAGCTTTAATTAAAGGAGGAGAAGTCGAGGACGAGTTAGCTGGAAAGAGAGGAATACTAATACCAGATCATATTGGAAAGGTCGAAAGGTATTGGTTGAAAGATCTTAATAATGCTTGGTCACCTACATTACATGTTTTACCTAAAGAGGGGTATGAGGGAATATATGGAAGGGCCTTTTTAGCTGAAGTGAGCAGAGGATGTACTAATATGTGCCTATTTTGTCTCTTAGCGTATCATTTTTGTCCTGAAAGAAGAAAGGATTTAGCTAAGCTCAAGAGGGAGATCGAGAGAGGCGTGGAATTAAATGATGTTAAATCGGTCGCCTTAATTTCATCAAATTACCCTAGCGATAGCTACGGCATCGATCTCCTCAACTTCATAGTTAGAGATTTAGGGCTTAATATTTCAATACCATCTATTAGGATCGAGGCTTTAAATGAAAGTGTTTTAGAGCTGTTAAGGGAGGGAGGTCAGAGGATCGTCACTATAGCGCCTGAGACGGGTAATGAAGGATTGAGGTTCCTACTTAATAAGAAGGTAAGGGACGAAGAGATCTTTACGGTACTTAAAAACGCTAGAAAGCTCGGATTTAGGGCCGTAAAGATGTACTTCATGTACGGTCTCCCTAGAGAGGGGAAGGAGGACTTAGATAGCATTATCTCACTAGTAAAGAAGGTTAAAAAGCTGGGTTTTAACGATAGAAATTCGATCAGGATCTCAATAAACCCCTTTATTTCGAAAACGGGTACTCCATTTCAATTCGCCGATCTCGATTCCTACGAAGAGCTGCTATTGAAGAGGAAATATCTATATGAAAGGCTTTCTGGAGATCCCTCAATTAGGCTTTCTGGCTACTCTCCGAGAGATGCCATTATCCAAGCTATAATTTCTACCGGTAACGAAGAGGTTGGCGATCTTCTAATATCTTGGGCCAGCTTCGGTACCGGAATCGGCAACCTTAGAAAGGCTATGAAGACTTACGGCATAAAGAACTGGAACGAGCTATACGGTAGATACGCGAAGAAATCTCCTTTAATTACAAAGTTTCCTCGTTTAGAAAAGGTATGGAACGACTTCCTAAGTAAAGAGCTTTAATTTATAACCGGGTCTTTTACATCCCCCTAAGCTCTTAACCCAGTACAATCTACAAACTCCACATACACAATGACCTATACATTCCGCCCTAATTATCCTTTCCTTTAACCTCTCCATCTTAAGAGGTAGTTCTTAGCTCGCTTATTTAAACGTTACTCTATAGGAAAGTTTTTGATGTAGTATTACGGAAGTTTTCGTATGGGAAGGATTCCTAAAGCTTTAACGATAGCGGGCTCCGATTCCGGAGGAGGAGCGGGTATTCAGGCCGATTTGAAAACCTTTTCAGCTCTAGGCGTTTTCGGTACGACAGCTATAACCGCTATAACCGCTCAAAACACATTAGGAGTAACGGAAATCATGAAGGTTAACCCTGAAGTAGTTAGAGCTCAAATCCAAGCGGTAATTGAAGATATAGGGACGGACGTAATAAAAACCGGAATGCTGTATTCGGAGGATATAATTGAGGTAGTTGCGGAAGAAGTCTCGAAAATCGACGTTCCAATTGTGGTAGATCCCGTGATGGTAGCGAAGACGGGAGCTCCTTTGTTAAAGGACGAAGCGATTGAAGCACTAGTGAAGAAGCTCTTCCCTTTGACTACCTTACTAACTCCAAACGTACATGAGGCTGAAAGGCTTGTCGATATGGAAATTAAGGACGTAGATGATATGAAGGAGGCAGCTATTAAAATATCGAAGTTGGGACCTAAAGGGGTAGTTGTAAAGGGAGGGCATGTAGGAGGCGATAAAGCACTGGATGTTCTATACTTGGATGGAAAGTTCTATACCTTTGAATCTGAAAGGCTTCCTCCAGATTGTACGCATGGAACGGGATGTAGTTTCGCTTCGGCCATCGCGGCCTACATCGCCCTAGGTAAGGATGTAATTGACGCCGTAGCTGAGGCTAAAAAGTTCATTACCAACTCCATAAGGTTTGGGCTTAAGGTTGGTAGGGGAGTAGGAGCGGTTAATCCAATGGCGACTTTATACAGAGAGGCAGAGAGGTATAGGGTTTTAGAGGAGTTGAAAATGGCGATTGAAAGGTTGGAGTCCATACCAGGCTCCGGCTTATTAGTACCGGAGTGTCAAACCAATTTTGGGTATGCTTTGAGCCGTCCAATAGATAGAAACGATGTCGCCGCGGTTCCGGGGAGGATCATCAGGTTTAGAGATAGAATGAAGGCCTTTTCGTGTCCGGAGTTCGGCGCTTCCGAACATGTCGCAAATATCATATTGGAAGTCATGAAATACGATCCTGAAATAAGGAGCGCTATCAACTTGAGGTATTCTGAGGATATAATGAGGGCTGTGGAAGAGGCGAATTTAGAGGTTTCCTACTTCGATAGGAGAGAGGAGCCTGAAGAAGTTAAAGCCAAAGAGGGAATGACCATGAAATGGGGAGTTAAGGTGGCCATCGAAAGAATAGGAAAGGTACCGGATGTAATTTATGATACCGGAGGATGGGGTAAGGAGCCTATGATAGTGATATTAGGAGAAAGTCCATTTAAAGTGATAGAGAAGCTCGATAAAATTATGAGAAGGCTTAAGTAAGCATTGTCTTCCCCATCTAACGTCACTTCTTCCTTGTTACAAACCATACACGTCTGCTATCCGGCTTTAATTCGCTCATTTCTCTAATATCTCCCCAACGCGCAATTATTTTTAGCCCGGCTTTGTTCAGACAATCCTCAATCTCCTTTATCGTATACCCCCGTTCTCTATGCACCTCCTCAATTCTAATCCACCCTTTACCTCTCTTTACAAACCCTATGATCCTCATAGTAGCTATATTCCTTTCAAAATCATAATCCTTACAGTGTACCTCAAACAGCTCTGGTGTATCTTGTTCAATATTACATGGTTGCTCTCTCCAACTTACAAGCCCATAAATTGTGTTCATATCGAAAATAAAGAAGCCTCCTCTTCTAAGAGCGCGATGTACGCCTCTAAAGGTCTCCTCTAAATCCCTAGCTCTAGTAAATAGTTCAAACTATCAAACCAGCAGGTTACCAAATCGAACTCTTCTTTGAAGCTAAGCTTTCTCATATCTCCTTTGATAAACTTCGCCTATACTCCCTCTCTTTTTGCCTTCCTTCTCGCGAACTTCAACATGTACGGAGATCGACCTAGGCCTACTACTTTAAAGCCTCTTTTCGCCATTTCCATCGCGAACGTCTCTCTCCGCAAGCTAGATCTAAGATCCTTTCGGGCTTTACCCCGAGTTTACCGAAGATATTAGGAAGGAGCTCGGCCATCCTCTTACTATACGTCGGATAAGGACCTTTCGTGTAAAGGTAAGCAAATTCCTTATAGATCTCCATTTTTCATAATTCAACTGCTACGTCCTCTATTTATTGATTACGACCTTTTGGAAATGCTCAGTTTTAGAATATGTAGGCAGTTAAAGTTTTATTTACCCTACTCGTTGCACACCTCATGGTTAAAGTAGAAAGCGGAAGGGAATTTATCGAAAAGGTAGAATATGGAAAAGATTTACTGCGCGCTCTTGAAAATCTTGTAAGGAAAAATGAGGTAAGCGCGGGCGTACTGATGGCTATAGGCGCTGTTCAAAAGGCCAGCTTCAAGTACTACGATCAAGAGAGGAGGGAGTACGTTAAAATCGTAATTAACGAGCCTTTAGAACTGTTATCCTGTATAGGAAATATATCCAGCTTTAAGGGAGAACCTCTAATCCATTGCCATGCAACATTCGCGAATAAAAATGGAGAGGTATACGGAGGACACTTAGATTACGAAACAATCGTTTTCTCGTGTGAGGTATATATGAAGGAGTTTAAGGACGTTAAGCTAGAGAGGAAGTACGATCAAATTACAGGGCTTAACCTACTCGATATTTAATCACAAACGTTTATATACACATTAACATATACATTAACACATGAAGAATATTTCCATAAGAGATGAAGTCTACGAATTACTTTTAGAGATGAAGAGAGAGAATGAGTCGTTCTCGGATGTGATATTAAGGTTAATAGAGGAGAGGAAAAATAGATCGTTAGAAGTTTTTAAAAAGTATGCCGGGAGCTTGAAGGAAAGCGATATCTTCAATTTAGTACTTAAAGAAAGGAGGAAGTTTAGGATGAGAGAAGTTGATCTTTGATACGTCAACAGTATTAAAAATATTAAAAGATGAAAAATTTTTGGAGTCATTGAAAATATCGGAGGAAGTAAAAATAACGTCCATAACCGTTTATGAGCTGTTAAGAGGGGCTTCATACATAAAGCTCGTTCAACATAGCGACAAGGAAATAAACGTAATTCTCAAATTGATCTCCGAGTTAAACGTGCTTCCGTTTACTGAGGAAGATGCTAGAATTGCGTCTGCTATTTGGGCAAAGTTAAAGAAGGAAGGGAAAACGGTAAGCGATGCAGACGTATTAATTGCCTCAATATGTATAAATAACAATGAAAGGCTGGTAACGTTAGACACCGATTTCCTAAAGGTTAAGGAGGTATGTAAGGAGTTTAAGGTGGAGATAGCGAGGTAAATGCATCCTTAACGCAGTAGGGTAAGATTATGTAGGCTACTTCTCGATCTCCTCAAATATTTCAGTAAGCTCTTCCTCAAGGTCTTCTTGCGTATAATTCATGTACGCTCTAACTACTTTGTAGTCCGAATGTCCTAACATCCTCCTTACAAGTTCTAAATCCTTTGTTTTCCTCATTAAGAAGGTAGCGTAGCTATGTCTAATAGCATGAGGCCTTATCCTTCTCTTCAAGTACTTCTTTGAAAAATTGTAGATTACTTGCCTTGCATTTCTATCCGTCATTTCAAATAGACGATCTCTTACGAAGCTCTTTCTCAAGTACTCGTTAATTATATTCCAGAAGTTCCTAGAGGGTACTGGTATGACTCTTGGATGCGGTTTGCTCTTTTTCTCTTGTCTTATAACTATCGTTTTTCTTTTCCTATCGAGGTCCTTTAGCTTTAAGTTAAGGGCTTCTCCCAGTCTACAACCCGTGTAAATCAGGACGGCTAGTAGAGCCTTATGATGTGGGTCAAGCTTAGCTCTATTTAAAGCGTTAACTAAAGCTTCGTACGGAGGCACGTCATCCATCTTTATTGATATGCTCATTCCGATTTCTCCTTATTTTAGGAAAATTCGGTATTTAAGCTTTTACCGCCCACCAACTTCTCATGTCGAATCATTTCCGTTTTCTTCCAAAAGCGGAAATCGTATCTTCATTTATACGTCCTTAAAAAGACAACTTAAATATATGCGGAAGTTCGAGGATGGAGTTAATGAACATTAAAGATTTCCAAGATATGATGAAAAAGATCTATATACATCATGATTCAAAGAGGGGTATTAAAGCAACTTATGAGTGGCTAAAATCTGAAGTCGAGGAGTTAGGAGAGGCTATAGAAAAAGGAGGTAGAGATGAGGTAAAGTTGGAGTTCGCGGATGTTCTAGCGTGGCTTTGTTCCCTAGCGAACCTACTTAACGTAAATTTGGAAGAGGTGGCTTTGAGAAGGTATTCTGGTAAATGTCCTAAATGCAAAAGCGCTCCGTGTACGTGTTCCTTCAGAGAAAGGCCTAGATAATCGAATTATTGTTCCTTAAACCACTTCTCCTCAACTCTCCTCCCTCTAGGTATTTGGGATATTAACCCTGTATGGGAGTAAAGTCCACAGCCTAAAATATCATCGCCGTACTTAACAATAACGTATCCCGGTTCAGCATTAAATTTCCTCTTTACGATTCCCCCCGATGCAAATTCAATTAATTCATTCTCATCTTTAAGCTCGACCACATTCTTCCTAGCAAATTTTCCGAAGATCTGAACGAAGGTAGTAGTTGGCTTTAAACCGCTTTTAGTTGGAGAAAGCGCTTTTATCCCAATTATTTCAATTCTCCTCACTTCGGATAACGCTTCGAGATCACCGCTGAAGATCCATACGTTCTTCCCCTTCTTTAAAAAGGTATAATCCTTAAATATCTCCCGCGGAATGCCGAATTTCTCCTCAAGATAATCTAAAAGGCTTTCCTTCTCGTTTCTACTACATATTTCATATCTTCCTGAGCTTTGCAATAAACATCCCTCCAGTATCGTTAATGTGCGGATATAGCCTAACGGCTTTCGTTACGCCTTCATCATACTCATATTCCTTACCCTTCTCGTCAATCCACTTCTTTACTCCTGGGACAGTTTTAAGGGGAACTTCGACTCTTTCAGGCTCAAAGCCTAGTTTCATAGCAAAATCTATAACTTCCTCACACTCTTCAGGAGAGAAAGTACAAACTGAATAAACCAGCACTCCACCCTTTTCTAATAGGTGATATGCATTTCTTACCATTGCTTTTTGAAGTTTTGATAAGCGTTTAATTTCATTAAGGG
>CALBHZ010000197.1 GCA_937892815.1 uncultured archaeon
ATAGTCAACTCTGCTGGCTATCGTTCCACCGGTGCCAATTAACCTAACTTTGGGAAGGCCCCTAACCTCCTTCACCGTTTCTCTTCTCCTCTCTATGACTCTAGCTTTTTCAACTATAGTTATCGATCTTATTTCATCTACTCTAATTCCGATATTATATCCATTTTTCAATTTAATTACTATATGCTCCTCATCGGCAAATTCATATCTAGGCATTAAAATCCCTTCAAATTCATCTTTACCGGTTTTAACAATGATCCGATCTCCGACCTCCACATTAAAAGCGTCCAGTATCCTTCTCCCTTTTCCTCTATAGCTACTTACTTGCACGACATAACGTAGGCTAAGAAAAAATATTAAGCTTTAAGAAAGAATGGGCTATGTGTTAGAAGTTGTAAAGAAGGCAGTAGCGGAAGCTGAAAAAGTTAGACATAGGCGCATAATCGTGCTATCTAACGTTAAGAACTTAGCCGATGTTTTAGACCTAGTTAAAAGCTCCGTGGTCGGTAAATTTGGCTCTCTGTATGTTACCTGGGAACCGGATCCGAAAATAGAGAAAATCTTAGGTGAGTTTGAATGGATAAAGCCGAATGAGACCGATAGAATACTAGGTACTACGTGGGATTTATTAGTAGCAGAGGAGCCGCAAGATCTTTCTCCCAATGCCTTAGGAAGAGTGGTTGAAACTGTTAGAGGAGGAGGCATTTTATTCTTCATAACTAAATCCATCGAGGATTGGGGTAAAAGAGTAGCCGATTACCACAAGAGGATAGTTAGCCCTCCCTACACATTAGATGATGTAAAGAGGAGGTTTACCTTTAGATTGAAGAGGAAGATGTTTGAGCACAAAGGGATAGTGATAATTCATAACGATAGAGTGATATATGAGGCCTTAGAGGATAGGAAGGTATCCGATGAGTTCAGACCTTCTACAACTAATGGGGTAGAGGGTTTGGTGAAGTCAAGGGATCAATTAAGAGTTCTGAGAGCTATGAGGAGTTTAGGGGAGGAGAGGGGAAGGGCTGCCTTAGTAATAAGGGCGGATAGAGGAAGGGGAAAGAGCGTAGCGCTTGGACTGGGAATGGCTACATTAATCTCGGAGGGGTTGGTGAAAGGTGATCTTTTACTAACCGCTCCGTCTCCTTTAGGCATTTCTCAAATATTCGAGTTCTTAGAAAGAGGTTTGAAGGCGAAGGAGGTGAAGTATGAACGAGAAGGTTTCGAATTAAGAGCAAATAAAGTAAGAGTTAAGTTCGTTTCTCCTTACGTTTTATCGCATAAGAAGGGAGCTATAGCCATAATAGATGAGGCGGCCGGTATACCTCTCCCCCTTCTTTTACGCTATCCCTATTTCTTTGATAAGTTGATCTATTCTTCAACAGTCCATGGATACGAGGGATCCGGTAGGGGTTTTGGATTGAGGTTTAGAAAGAGATTGAGAGAATTTGAAAAGTTAAAGATAATGGAAATTGAAATGACGGAGCCCATAAGGTATGCAAAGGACGATCCCATTGAAAAATGGCTTTACGACGTTCTCCTGTTGGATTCCGAACCAGATGAGATTAGGCCGGAGGAGGTGAAGGTAGTTGATTATCAGAAAGTAGACAGAGATTACTATTTTGGAAGAGGAGAAAGTAGATTAAGGGCCTTCATAGGTACTTACGTAACGGCTCATTATAGGAATAGACCGGACGACCTCGTCTTACTAGGTGATGCACCTCACCATTTCGCGAGAACTTTAACGTTACCAGATGGTAGAATAGTTGTAGCTATGCATCTTGCAAGAGAGGGATCTTTGACGAGAGAAGAAGTGGAGAAAATTAGCGAAGGAGAACAGCCTCCTGGCCACCTTATTCCTGGTGTACTGTTGAAACATCATCCTGTTTACAAGAACTTTGCTATGTTGAAAGGCGTTAGAATAGTTAGGATTGCAACCAATCCATCGTTATTTAATAGAGGATTGGGAAGCCTAGCCTTAAAATGTCTCGAGGAGGAGATGAATGGGAAAGTAGACTGGTTGGGGGCGAGCTTTGGCGCTAGTAAAGAGTTAGTTAACTTTTGGCTTAAGAATGGATATGTACCAGTCCATATAAGTCCTATGAGAAACGCCGCATCGGGAGAGTATAGCGTTATATTCGTTAAACCCCTAACCGGTAAAGCTAAGAGTTATATTGAAAGCATGAATATGGATTTTAGAAATAGACTGTTTAATTCTCTTCACGATACTTACTACGGACTACTCATAGATACGGCTTTGATGTTATTCAAAGGTTTTGAAACGAGGAGAATAGAAAGAGCCAAGCTAACTGAATCACAAAAAGCTAGGTTAAAAGGATATGTGAGAGGGGATCTATCTTATGAATCGGTAAGTGACGTAATTAAAGAACTCGTAAGAGCTCATCTCTTCACCGGTGTTAATAAACGGGTTGGAATACCCGAAAAGGTAGAGAAAGCGTTGTGCGCGAAATGTCTACAGGGCAGGAGCTGGGAGAAGGTTAGGGAGATACTTGGAACTAGGGATCCACATCCTACGTTTAGAAGGTTTGTTGAAAAAATGAGGGAGTACTACATTGGTTAAAAGACTCGTTTTCTCAAAGGAATACAGAGAAGTATTGCTTAAAAGAGGTAAGGTTACAACTATAAGAAGAAGGCCTTTAGCCTCTCCAGGAGAACATGTAGACGTGTATGCTGGAGGGGAGATGGTGGGAAGAGCGATGATCGAAAAAATTATCGAGAAGAAGGTTAGCGAGCTTTCAAATGTAGACGCTAGAAGAGACGGCTTTAAGAATATTAAAGAGCTTAAGAGAGCGTTAAGGAAACACTATAAGGATCTCGATGAAAGCTCAGTAATATACGTCCACTTTCTAAAATGGATTGAGCAGTGATTTTATATTTAACCTAAGCAAGAGCTTTCTTAGTTGATGATCATTCAGGACGGTATAAAACAAGAGTGGGAGAAAGCGCTAGACGAGATAGCTCAAATTATACTATCTAGAAGAGAGGAGATAACGAAGAGAGACATTTTACGTATTAAAATGGAGGTAGCGAGAAAGTATAGGTTACAGAGAATTCCCAAGAATTCTGAGATTTTATCGAAGATAAAAGACAAGAAAGTAAGGAAGCTCTTAATCATTAAGCCTGCTAGAAGCCTTTCCGGAATAGCGGTAATAGCTGCTATGAGTAGACCGATGCCCTGTCCTCCACAAGCTAACTGCATCTACTGTCCTGGAGGAGTTAAGGTGGATACACCTCAATCTTATACAGGCAAAGAACCCGCAGCAAGAAGAGGAATGGAACACGATTACGATTCTTTCAAGCAAGTAACCGCTAGGATTAGACAATTAGAAGCTATAGGGCATCCTACTTCAAAAATTGAGCTAATAATAATGGGAGGAACGTTTCTCAGCTTTCCTATAACTTATCAAGAAGAATTCGTTAAGGGATGTTACGACGCTTTAAATGGATTTAAGGCAAGCAGCTTGGAGGAAGCGATTCGCCATAACGAGATAGCTGAGAGAAGATGTGTAGGCTTAACCTTTGAAACTAGGCCGGACTTCTGTAAGGAGGAACATGTCGATAGAATGTTATACTATGGCGGTACGAGAGTTGAGATCGGCGTTCAAACTTTAGACGATGATGTTTTAAGAAAGGTGCGTAGAGGACATACAGTTAGGGATACTATAGAGGCATTTAGAATAGCGAAAGATGCGGGATTTAAAATCGTAGCTCACATGATGCCTGGATTACCCTACTCTGATCTAAAGAAGGATTACGAATCGTTCTTTAAGCTATTTTACGATGATAGATTTAAGCCCGATATGATAAAGATTTACCCTACGCTTGTAGTTGAATCAGCTCCGCTTTACCAAATGTATAAGAGAGGAGAATATGTTCCTCCATCTTTAGACGAGATTGTAGATTTGATTGCCAGAGTTAAGATGATTATTCCCCCTTGGATTAGGATTATGAGAATACAGAGAGATATACCTGCTGATCAAATAGTTGCTGGAGTAAAAGCAGGTAATTTGAGAGAGCTCGTAAAAAGAAGGGTAGAGGAGTTAGGTGGGAGATGTAGGTGTATTAGATGTAGGGAAGTAGGGTTAAGAGGGCTAACTCCCGAAAGGCTAAAGGAATTCCGCTTAGTTAGGAGAGATTATCGAGCATCAGAAGGGGTAGAGGTATTCTTGTCGTGGGAAAACGAGGATGAAGTTATTGCTGGCTTTTTAAGAATGAGAATTCCCTCCAAGAAAGCTCATAGACCGGAGATTAACGATGGAACGGCGATAGTTAGGGAGTTGAGAGTATATGGTCAGTTAGTTGATGTAGGAGATAGGTTAGAAGAGGGATGGCAGCATAGGGGGTTAGGAGCGAAGTTGATGAGAAAAGCGGAGGAAATAGCTTTAAGCGAGTTCGGAAAGGAAAAGCTAACGGTAATTAGCGCCGTAGGTACTAGGAAGTACTATGAGAAGCTTGGATATTATAGAGATGGGGCCTATATGAGTAAAAAATTGGGGAGGATTTAAGCTAAATCGAACGGTACTCCGAGTTCCTCTGCCGTCTTCTTGAGCATATCAACGGTTTTCAGATCGAGAGCTACGCCTTTTTCTTTTCTAACCTTTTCAGTAAACGCCGATTTTTCTCCAGGAATGTATATCTCCTCTGCTCCTGGTATCTTTTCCGTCTTCTTCAATATCTCGATATATTTGCTCATCCTCTCCTTAAATTCTTCAACGGGCATAAATGCATCTACTCTCACAGCGGCGAAGAAGTGTCCTACGTTAGCCGGAGTAGGGCCTTGCGTTTGTCCAACGTAAGGACCGAAGTTAGCTCCTGTAAGAATACCTGAAAGAATATCCACCGCCATAGATAAACCGTAGCCTTTGTGACCTCCCAGCTCTTCGCCTAATCCTCCTAAAGGTAATAGAGCTCCTTTAGATATCATGTCTGGATCCCTAGTTATCTTTCCTTCCGGATCTATTCCCCAGCCCTCAGGCACCTCCTCTCCTAGTCTCTTAGCTACCTCTAGCTTACCGCTCGGAGCGACGCTAGTAGCCATATCTAGAACGAACGGTTCTCCTTTAGTGGGAACGGCGAGCGCTATAGGGTTCGTTCCTATAACCTTCTTCTTTCCATAAGTAGGCGCTACTAGAGGTCTAGTGTTAGTAAGGGTTAAGCCGATCATATCCTCTTCGACGGCCATTAAGGCATAGTAACCAGCGATCCCGAAGTGATTGCTATTCTTTACCCCTACTAATCCCACGTAGTTTTTCTTCGCTTTTTCTATAGCGATCTTCATCGCTTTATAAGCTATAACTTGTCCCAGTCCGTAATCCCCATCTACGAGAGCGGAAACTGGGGTCTCCAATACTATTCTTATATTAGGCTTAGTTTTCACAACACCGTTTTTAATGCCGTCTACGTATCTCCTGAGCCTCGCTACTCCATGCGATTCTATCCCTCTCAAATCGGCTCTCACCAATACGTCCGCCGTTATTTCGGCATCTTCACGAGGGACGTTCAGTTTTTCCAAAACCTTTATTACGAAGTCTTTAAGCTTATCCGCTGGTACCCTAACGAATTTCCCTATTAGAAGAGATTCTCCTTTCTCTATCAATTCACTTATAGGTAAGTCAAATTTGATAATTAAATTTTTTGAATTTACAGCGTCCTGCTTTTTCTAAATTCCCCAATTAGCTAGGTATAGATCCTTAAAGCTTTATGTAAAATAATATGATAAAATGTAAAATATAAAAAGGGCCTTTCCTCCACAACTTATGGCGATGAAGAGAGCAAGCCACCTCTGAAAAGGAGATGCTGAAGAGTTACTCCCCTGAGCCGAATTCTCTACATTAAGGTTGATTTCATCTAATGAACCAGTTCTGTCCTACTTTCCTACTTAAGATAAACCTCTTCCTGTACTTCTCTCTTAAACTAACCTTTGGAATTGGGTAAGTCCTCTCCCTAGCCGGTAATTTAGGAGTTTGTGATCTAACCTTTCCTGCTTTCGTTAAGCTACCGTGACTTCCTGGCATAGTATACCACCTATTAGGTTACCTTTGCAGGGTGCCTTTTAAAACTTTCTGTAAGAGGTTTTTCTAATGATCCAACGATATGCTAAACCTTTAATTATTAGAATCTTAGTATTGGAGTAATGTATGAGGGTTAAGCTGTTCGTAAGTGAGGGGGGGATAGCCCTTCTCGATGAAAAAGAGAACGTTATCGCCTCAGAGAAGTTCGATGATGTAGAGAAATATGATAAGTTAATGCTTTCTATTGAGACGGACGAGCTTAAGAGGCTATTAGAGAGAGGTAAAGAGAAAGGAGTCGATGAAATTGTAAACGGATGGTCTGAACTCCAATCCCTTCTCGAGGATAAGGGATTTAAGGTTATTTATTCTCCAGAAGAAAGAGAGAGGTTAGAAGGAAGTAAGCTGGAGTTAATGGTTAAGTCGGGGTTAGTTAAAAGCGGAGAGGAAGCTCTTGAGCTTATCAGGAAATACGCTATTTATGAGAGTGAGAAGAAAATTAAAGAGAAGGCGGCTCAACCCGATCTACAGGTAGTTCAAGCCGTTCAATCGGTAGATGAATTGGATAAGACCTTTAACCTGTTATCAATGCGAATAAGAGAATGGTACGGACTTCATTTTCCCGAGCTCGATAAGCTGCTCGATGATCCTTATTCCTACGTTAAGTTTGTAAGTAAGGTAGGGAAGAGGGATAATATAACAGAGGAGAAGATAAGAGAGCTAGGAATTGGGGGAGGGAGAGCTAGAGCTATACTGAATGCTGCCTCTTCTAGTAGAGGAGCTGATATAAGAGACGAGGATATGGATGTTCTATCCTCGCTAGCTGAACTAGCTCTTCAAATTAGAAAGGCTAGAGAGAAGATGGTCAGACATATAGAGAGGAATATGAAGAAGATAGCGCCTAACATAACGGCTATAGCAGGACCTACGATCGGGGCTAGGCTCTTAGCTAAAGCTGGAGGCTTGGAAAAGCTAGCTAGGTTACCAGCTAGCACTATACAGGTACTAGGCGCGGAAAAGGCTTTGTTTAGAGCGCTGAGAAAGGGAACAAAACCTCCAAAACACGGTATTTTATTCCAGCATCCATGGGTTCATGGAACGCCTAGATGGCAGAGGGGGAAGATAGCCAGGGTAATAGCTGCAAAGCTCGCTTTAGCGGCTAGAATAGACTTATATAGAGGAGAGCTTGTTAAAGAGCTTGTTGAGAAGTTAAAGGAAAGGATTAAAGAGATAAAGAAGAAATATCCGAGACCTAAAAAGGTAGTGAAGAGGGAGAAGAGACGTGGTAAGCGCAGATGAAAAGATACCTGGACTATATTGGGTTGATCTAGAGGATAAGAGATGGCCTGCTACTAGAAGTCTCGCTCCTGGAGTCAACGTGTATGGAGAAAGGGTAGTAGTAGAGGGAGGGGTGGAATACAGGGTATGGGATCCCTATAGAAGTAAGCTAGCGGCTGCTTTAATTAAGGGACTACAAAATATGCCTATAAGGGAAGGTCGTAGGGTTCTATATCTGGGGGCTTCTACAGGAACTACCGTTAGCCACGTCTCCGATTTGATAGGAAAGAAGGGCATTGTTTTTGCGGTTGAGATAAGCCATAGAGTAGCTAGAGAGCTTATAATGAGGGTAGTATCGCATAGACCCAACGTTATACCTATAGTTGAGGACGCCAGAAAGCCAGAGAGATATAAGGTAGTTTTCAAGCCGATTCACGTAGTGTACTGTGATGTGGCTCAACCAGATCAGACTGAGATAGCTATTTTAAACTCTAAGAAGTTCTTAAGTCCGAACGGTTCACTTTTACTAGTTGTGAAGAGCAGGAGTATTGACGTAGCTAGGGAACCCCTAGATGTTATAAGAGATGAAGAGAGAAAATTGAAGAAAGAAGGGTTTAAGATCGTTCAGAGGATGACCTTAGAGCCCTTTGATAAAGATCATGGAATGATCCACGCTATCCTTCCCTCCTAATGACCGAGAAAGCCTTATTAATAGACTCGAGAGCCTTATTTAAGCTCGTCTCTAAATCCTTAGAAAGCTTTGATAAGTTCTCCACTACCTCCTTTAGGTCTCCAAGAGCTTTTTCTATCGAATCCAATTCCTCTTTCTTCAGTAGCTTGAATTCCCCCTCAATTATCATTGGTATTCCCTCAAATCTTCCTCCAGATTTAACTAGCCAGTTATAAGTCTCCAAGACTAATTGTCCGGCTTTAGTTTTCCCGGATATATGTTCCCTTACCGTAGCTTCGGTTCTGCCCAGTTCTTCAGCTATCTTAGGAACCGAGAGTCCAGCTTTGCTTCTAGCGATAGCTCCTGCCGCTACCGCTAATGAGTCGACCCACGTGAGCCTGGTAGAAGAATCCCTTAAAGCCTCTATTACCTCTGGCTTAAAGAGCGTTGCTACCATTAAAGCGGATTCTAGCCTATGTATATCTTCCCTACCAATTGGTTTAAGAGGGACTTCAGACATATACCTATCACCTCTTACCTTTCATACTGCGTAATAGTTAAAGTCTTTTCTGGATGTACTATGATTCCCCTATTCGTTATTTCGAATGGATGACGTTTCATAGAATGGGACGTCCCCCTCATCTTCCAAATTATTAAACTCCTATGAAGTTCTCCCCTCATTTCATCGAGATCTAGCCTTATAATACCATCGGCCGCATGTTCTACCCCTGGACCTCCAAATCCCCTTTCTCCAACGCTTACCTGTGAAACGAGGATGCTAGTAGTTCCTAGTCCGGCAAGCACCTTCTTAAGCTGAAGCAATATGCTTCTAGCCATCGATGGCCTTGTAAAGTAAATCGTGCTAACCGAATCTATAACAACTCTCTTAGCCCTTACCTCCTTTACAGCTACCCGCATTACGTCCATTAAAGTAGGAGGATCGTCCGGAGTAGGGACTACGTATTTCTCCCTCTTAGCGGCTTCTCCAATACCGGCTGTAAAAGCATCAACTAGAGCGAAGAGGCCTTGAGCTTCGTATTCCTTAACTTCCCATCCCAATTGAGCCATGTTTATTCTAATTTGAACGGGGTGTTCCTCTAAAGCTACCAACACCCCTGGCTCTCCTCTCTTGAGACCTTCAAATAGGAATTGTTGACCGAAGATAGATTTGCCAGTACCGGGTCCTCCAGATAGCAGAACGACGTTCCTTTCCGGTATCCCTCCATTTAACAGTTGATCAAGGCCCGGTATTCCAGAAGAAACCCTACCCAAATATATCACCTCCTAGAAGCTCAATATGTAATAATTGTCCTTAATATAAAAACCTTTGTCTAAAAGCAAGAATTTCTTGTTGGTTCTTGTAAATTTCTTCATCTTCAGGGCAAAGATTTACAGGATATTCATTATCTTCAGGAGGAGGAACGATTATGGGCCCTGTTGGGAAATTTTTCAATTTGTTGTGTTTTGGACCAGCGTGACAAACTCCAATCTGAGGAGTACAATACCCCGTTGTTCCTCCAACTTGATATGGCTGACAAACACACATTGGCAAGGTATATTTACAGTCACAATCTTCAAGTTGAGGATATAAGTCACCTAAAGTGTCATTAAGAGGACCTTTTTCGTCTTTTATTTTTTCAGCAAGATCAGTAATTCTTAACAAAGGATCTATTTCGTAGGTTATTGTTTCTGCTTCCGGAGGAGGATTTTCGTCTGTAGGGGGTGGTGGATTAAAAGGGGTAGGGGTTATAATTTGTGGATTTATAGTTCTCAAAATAATATAAGAGCCAAGCAAAAGAATAGTTCCCCAAAACAAAGAGGTTAATCTTTCTTTTGCTTTCTTTAGTTTCACAGGGTCTCCAGCAGAAGATATAAAAGAAACGCCAGCTATTAATAAAGCAAGAAAAACAATAAAACCTAAAATCCAAATAATAAAACTAATTACATATTTTACATACAAAAAAGGAGAATCTTCAGCAGGCTGAAGGTTATTAATTTCTGGATCT